>NZ_JAUYQU010000082.1 GCF_030697065.1 Bradyrhizobium sp. | reverse complement strand
GTCGCTGCAGCATCCCCGCATTCTGGACAATGCCTGAGGCTGTCCGTCATTCCGGGATGGTGCGCCAGCACCAGACCCGGGATCTCGAGATTCCAGGTTCGATGCGGAGTTTATCATCGGGCCGGCCGAAGGCCGGACCCGGTGGCATCGCCCGGAATGACTAGCGGTGTTTAACGCTGCGTCAGAAACCCGACCACGGCGTCGGTGAAGGCGTGCGGCTGTTCGACGTTGGAAATATGCGCGGCGTCGAGGATCGTCAGGGCGGCGCCCGGAATCTGGCTGCGGATGAATTCGCCTGCCGCTACCGGCGTCGACATGTCGTGGCGGCCGGCAATCACCAGTGTCGGGCTTTTGATTTTCGGCAGCAGCGCGCGCTGGTCGAGGGTCGCAAGCGCCTCGCAGCAGGCGAGATAGCCCTGCACCGGCGTCGCCATCAGCATCGCCTTCACATTGGCCGTGATCTGCGGCTCGCGTTAGCGGAAATCCGCGGTCAGCCAGGCCGCGATGACGGTGTCGGCGATGGCGGCGATGCCACCCTCCTGCACCGCCTTGATCCGGGCGTGCCAGTTGGCCGGATCGGGATAGTGGCAGGCGGTGTTGGCGAGAATGAGCTTGCCGAACCGCTCCGGGGCGTTGGCGCCCAGCCACTGTCCGACCATGCCGCCCATCGACAATCCGCACCAGTGCACCTTGTCGATGTTGAGGTCATCGAGGATCGCCAGCACGTCGCGGCCGAATCGCTCGATCGAGTAGGGCCCCGGCGGCACGCCGGACTTGCCGTGGCCGCGCCGGTCGTAGCGGACCACCCGGAACAGCTGGGTGAGCGCCTGCATCTGCGGCTCCCACATCTTCAGGGTGCAGCCCAGCGAATTCGACAGCATCAGGGTCGGTCCGCCGTCGCGGCCCTCGACTGACACGTTGAGCAGGCAACCGTCGGCATCGATCATCGGCATCTGGAATTCCTCGTGACGTGCGCGACCTAACCATTTTCGTGCGGCCTGTGCCAATCCCAAAGCATCCACAGCTCTGCTGCACTGCGAATATGCACCACCCGTCGTCCATCACTGCCCTTCCTTTTGGGCCTGCCGTGCTTTACTTGGGGGAAACGGGCGAAACGATCCAGGAGGCTCCACCATGGCCATGACGATGAACGGCGAAGTCCAGCTCGCGGCGCCGCGCGAGGCCGTGTGGACCAAGTTGAACGATCCGGAAGTGCTGAAGGCCTGCATTCCCGGCTGCGAGGAGCTGGAGAAAACCGAGGACAACGGCTTTCGGGCGGTCGCCAAGATGAAGGTCGGTCCGGTCTCGGCCCGCTTCAAGGGTCGGGTGACGCTGAGCGATCTCGATCCGCCGAACGGCTACAGGATATCGGGCGAGGGCGAGGGCGGGGTTGCCGGCTTCGCCAAGGGCGGCGCCACCGTGGCGCTGGCCGACAAGGACGGCGGCACGCTGCTGACCTATAATGTCGAGGCCCAGATCGGCGGCAAGCTGGCCCAGCTCGGCCAGCGCCTGATCAACGGCTCCGCCAAGAAGCTGGCCGACGAGTTTTTCGCCAATTTCGCCAAGGCGGTGCAGGGGTAGGCAATTTCAAGAGTGCGCTTTTCTTCTCCCCTCCCACCACGCGCTTTGCGCGTGGCGGGGAGGGGTCGGGGGTGGGGGGGTATCGCGGCAAACTCGCTGCGAGGTGTGAGCGCGGTAAGACCCCCCACCCCCGACCCCTCCCCACCACGCGGCAAGGGCCGCGCGGGAGGAGGGGAGCGAGAGGGTGAGGTTGCTCATTGCCGGGATGGCCCATATTATGGCTTTGGAATGATTTTAATGACTGCGCCGCTGTGCAATGCAGAAGCGCAGATGAAGAGAGTGCTGAATGGCCAAGATCTCCCTCATCGTGAACGGCAATCCCGTCAACGCCAATATCGACCCCCGTACCCTGCTGGTGCAGTTTCTGCGCGAGAATTTGCGCCTGACCGGCACCCATGTCGGCTGCGACACCTCGCAATGCGGCGCCTGCGTCGTTCATGTCGACGGCAAGGCGGTCAAGGCCTGCACCATGCTGGCGGTGATGGCGGACGGCCATGAGGTCAAGACCATCGAAGGCCTGGCCGCCGACGGCGCGCCGCTTCATCCGATGCAGGAGGCGTTCCGCGAGCACCACGGCCTGCAATGCGGCTTCTGCACCCCCGGCATGATCATGACCGCGGTCGACCTCGTCCACCGCAAGGGCAACGATCTCAGCGATCACACCATCCGCGAAGAGCTCGAAGGCAATCTCTGCCGCTGCACCGGCTATCAGAACATCGTTGTGTCGATCGCCGCCGGCGCCAAGGC
>NZ_JAUYQU010000070.1 GCF_030697065.1 Bradyrhizobium sp. | reverse complement strand
TTTCCTGCGGCGTCGGCGTGCGGTTGCCGGGCGGGCGCCAGGGAATCACATTGGCGATGTAGGCGCTGGTGCGGTCGAGCCCGATCGCCGCGATCATGCGGTCCAGCAACTTGCCGGAACGGCCGACGAAGGGCAGGCCCTCGATGTCTTCCTCGCGGCCGGGGGCCTCGCCGACGAACATGATGCGCGCCTGCGGGTTGCCGTCGGCGAACACCAGCCGCGTCGCGGTGGATTTCAGCGCGCAGCCGTCGAAGCTCTCCAGCAGCGCCCGCAGCGCTTCCAGGGTCGGTGCGGTGCGTGCGGCTTCCCGCGCCGACTGGATCGCGGCCTCCGGCGCTACCGTCTCGGCGCGCGCGGCCGGAACCGGGGCGGCCGCAGCCGCAATCGTGCTGACCGGTTGAACCGGCGCAGGTTCGCGGGCGGCCGGCATCAGGTCGGGGTCGGTCAAACGGTTGACCGGCTCGTCCGTCAGCGCGCAGTCGACCCCGGCCTCCAGGTAAAAGGCCAGCAATTGCTGCAAGGTAGGCGCGCTCTCGGGCGGCATGGCGGTGGTCTGCGACATCCGGGATAATCTAGGCGGTCCGGCGCCGTTGCGAAACGCATTTCGGTGGTTGTTCTCGGCCGAAAAATCGGAAACAACGGGGGCGTTTAGAGGCGTTCTCAACCGGCCGGGACCAGATCATGAGCACCGAGGAACTACCGCCGCGCGAATCCATGGAGTTCGACGTCGTGATCGTCGGCGCCGGGCCGTCCGGCCTTGCGGCCGCCATCCGGCTGAAGCAGCTCAATGCCGAACTCGCCATCGTCGTGGTGGAGAAGGGGTCCGAGGTCGGCGCGCATATCCTGTCCGGCGCGGTGATCGATCCGGTGTCGCTCGACAAACTGGTTCCGGACTGGCGCGAGGATGCCGACTGTCCGCTGAAGACCCAGGTCAAGACCGACAAGTTCTACTGGATGACCGCGGGCTCGGCGATCCCGCTGCCGTCGATCGCGATGCCGCCGCTGATGAACAATCACCACTGCTATGTCGGCTCGCTCGGCATGGTCTGCCGCTGGCTGGCGCAGAAGGCCGAGGCGCTCGGCGTCGAGATCTACCCGGGCTTCGCCGCGGCCGAAGTCCTGTATGACGAAAAAGGCGCGGTGCGCGGCATCGCCACCGGCGACATGGGCGTCGGCAGGGACGGCAAGCCGAAGGACTCCTTCACCCGCGGCATGGAACTGCTCGGCAAATACACGCTGTTCGCCGAAGGCGCCCGCGGCAGCCTCACCAAGCAGCTGATCGCGAAATTTTCGCTCGACGCGGGCAGCGAGCCGCCGAAATTCGGCATCGGCCTCAAGGAAGTCTGGCAGATCGATCCGGCCAAGCACCAGAAGGGCCTGATCCAGCATTCGTTCGGCTGGCCGCTGGACAATTCCACCGGCGGCGGCTCGTTTCTCTATCATTATGACGACAATCTGGTGGCGGTCGGCTTCGTCGTGCATCTCAACTACAACGATCCCTATCTGTCGCCGTTCGATGAATTCCAGCGCTTCAAGACCCATCCCGCGATCCGCACCCTGTTCGAGGGCGGCAAGCGGCTCGCCTACGGCTCGCGCGCCATCACCGAGGGCGGCTACCAGTCGGTGCCGCGCCTGACATTTGCCGGCGGCGCGCTGGTCGGCTGCGCCGCGGGGTTCGTCAACGTGCCGCGCATCAAGGGCGTGCATAATGCGATGGGCACCGGCATGCAGGCGGCCGAGCACGTGATCGCAGCCCTCGGCGCCGGCCGCGCCAACGATGAACTGGTCGAGTACGAAAATGGCTGGCGCGACTCCGCCGTCGGCAAGGACCTGCACCGGGTCCGAAATGTAAAACCGCTGTGGTCGAAGTTCGGCACCGTCATCGGCGTCGCGCTCGGCGGCATCGACATGTGGTGCAACACGCTGGGCTTCTCGCTGTTCGGAACCCAGTCGCACGCCAAACCCGACCGCAAGACGCTCGATCCGGCCAAGGCCCATGCGCCGATCGCGTATCCGAAGCCGGACGGCAAGATATCCTTCGACAAGCTGTCGTCCGTGTTCATGTCCAATACCAACCATGAAGAGGACCAGCCGGTTCACCTCAAGGTCGCCGACATGAACCTGCAGAAGACCTCCGAGCTCGAGGTCTTTGCCGGCCCGTCCAACCGCTATTGCCCCGCCGGGGTCTATGAATGGGTCGAGGAGCCGTCAGGTCCCCGCTTCCAGATCAACGCCCAGAACTGCGTCCATTGCAAAACCTGCGACGTCAAGGATCCGAACGGCAACATCACCTGGGTTCCACCGGAGGGCGGCGGCGGCCCGAACTACGAGGCGATGTGACCACGATTGCGTGAGCCGGGAGCGCCCGCCGCGGCCGCCGGCCACGATACCGCCATACTGAAAGCGTTTTCAGGCCAGGCTGGCCGGGAAGCCGGCCGGCAGGACGATCCAGCGGTCTTCCTGCCAGCCGATTCGGCACCCCGTATCCTTGCGGTTCAACGCCAAACGCGGCATTGTCGCCTGCCTTGATGCCGCCGGCTGGGTTCGCATCCGAGACGATCCTTGAAATCCCTGGAGCTAGGCAACCCCGATGTTTTCCATTCGTTTCAATCGCCGGATCCCCGCCGCACTCGCCGTCAGCGCGTTCGCCATCGCCATAATGGTGCCGGCCTCGCTGTCGGCGCAGACGCCGGATCACACCGCGGGCACGTCGGCCCAGTTCCCGACCAAGAGCGACCTCAAGTCGCTGACCAAGTCCGGTAGTTATCTGGCCGCCCGTCACGCCAGCGTGGAGCGCGACGCCTCCTCGGCTGCGGCGTTTTACCGCTCGGCGCTGCGCGGCGATCCCAAGAACAACGAACTGCTCGATCGGGCCTTCATTTCCTCGCTCGCGGATGGCAGCATCGACGAGGCGGTCAAGCTCGCCGAGCGCATTCTGACGGTCGACAAATCCAACCGCGTGGCCAGACTCGTGGTCGGCGTGCGCGATCTGAAACTGAAAAAATATGCCGCCGCGCAGGTCAACATCAATCAGTCGATCCGCGGACCGATCACAGACCTGGTGGCGACGCTGCTGTCGGGCTGGGCGAGCTACGGCGCCGGCGACACGAAGTCGGCGGTCGCCAACATCGACAAGCTGACCGGTCCGGAATGGTATCCGATCTTCAAGGACCTGCATTCCGGCATGATCCTGGAACTGGCGGGCAAGGAAAAGGACGCCGGCGCCCGCCTGGAGCGCGCCTACAAGCTCGACGATTCCATGCTGCGGGTGGCCGAGGCCTATGCGCGCTGGCTGTCGCGCGGCAAGGATCCGGCGGCGGCCACCGCGGTCTATGCGGCGTTCGACAAGAAGCTGGCGCGGCATCCGCTGGTGCAGGAAGGCCTGCGCGAAACCAGGGCCGGCAAGAAAATGACGCCGCTGGTGGATTCGCCGCAGAGCGGCGCCGCCGAGGCGCTGTACGGTATCGGCGCCACGCTGACCCGCCGCGGCGGCGAGGATCTGGCGCTGGTCTATCTGCAGCTCTCGCTCTATCTCGCGCCCAATCATCCGCTGGCGCTGCTGTCGCTGGCCGATCTCTACGAATCGGTGAAGAAGCCGCCGATGGCGATCAAGGTCTATGAGCGCATGCCGGCCGGTTCGCCGCTGAAGCGCAATGCCCAGATCCAGCTCGCCACCAATCTCGACGCCGCCGAGCGCAGCGAGGAGGCGATCAAGATCCTGAAGGACGTCACCGCGGAAGACCCCAGGGACATCGAAGCCATCATGGCGCTCGGCAATATCGAGCGCGGCCGCAAGCGGTTTTCCGACTGCGCCCAGACCTATACCCAGGCCATCGAGGCGATGCCGGCGGCAAGCGAGAAGGGCGCCTGGGTGACCTATTATTACCGCGGCATCTGCTTCGAGCGCTCCAAGCAGTGGAGCAAGGCGGAGGTCGACATGCGCAAGGCGCTGGAGCTGCAACCCGAGCAGCCCCACGTGCTGAATTATCTCGGCTACTCGTGGATCGACCAGGGCGTCAATCTCGACGAGGGCATGAAGATGATCCGCCGCGCCGTCGAGCAGCGCCCGGACGACGGCTACATCGTCGACTCGCTCGGCTGGGCGTACTACCGCATCGGCAATTTCGAGGAGGCAGTGAAGCACCTCGAGCGCGCGATCGACCTCAAGCCGGAAGATCCGACCATCAACGACCATCTCGGCGACGCCTATTGGCGGGTCGGCCGGACCCTCGAGGCCAGGTTCCAGTGGGCCCACGCCCGCGACCTCAAGCCCGAGCCGGACGAACTGCCGAAGATCGAAGCCAAGCTCGCAAACGGGCTGCCCGACGACACCTCGTCGGCGGCCTCCGCGGACAAGAAAAAAGAAGACGGCAAGGGCGGTTGATTGCGTTTGTGGGCGGCTGATCGAAGGGCTGGTCGGCAATGCCGGCGTTGACGCAAGAGGGGCGTGCCAAGGTCAACCTGACCCTGCGGGTGGTCGGGCGGCGCGTCGACGGCTATCACGACCTCGAAAGCGTGGTGGCGTTCGCCGATTGCGCCGACACCATCACTTTGACTCCCGGCTCAGGTCTGAATCTCGCGACCACCGGGCCGCTGGCGCAGGCCTGCGGCGAGGCCTCGGACAATCTGGTGCTGAAGGCGGCGCAGTTGCTGCGCGAGCGCGTGCCGGATCTCGCGCTCGGCGATTTCACCCTCGACAAGGTGCTGCCGGTCGCCGCCGGCATCGGCGGCGGTTCGGCCGACGCCGCGGCGGCGCTGCGGCTGCTGGCGCTGGCCAACGGCCTCGAACTCGACGATCCGCGCCTGGTCGAAGTCGCGCGGCTGACCGGCGCCGACGTGCCGGTATGCCTCGCCTCCAACGCCTGCGTCATGACCGGGGTCGGCGAGACGCTGCTGCCGCTCAGCCTGCCGAAGATGCCCTGCGTGCTGGTCAATCCGCGCGTTCCCGTCGCCACCAGCGATGTGTTCAAGGCGCTGGGCCTTCGCAACGGCCAGCTGCTGGTGAGCGCGACCGACGTGCTCCGCGGCACCGCCTGGCCGGAAGCGGGCGGCTCGCTGGAAGAGTGGGTCGAAGCACTCGCCGCCGAACACAACGACCTCGAAGCTCCGGCCACGCGCATTCAACCGGTGATCGGCGACGTGCTCGCCGCGCTCAGCGCCAGCAACGGCGCCTGGCTGGCGCGGATGTCGGGCTCGGGCGCGACCTGCTTTGCGATCTACGAGAACACCGCCGAGGCGAATCGCGCCGCCCAGAAGATCCAGCTCGATCATCCGCAGTGGTGGGTGCATGCGGGAGTGCTGAGCTAGCTGGTCTTCGTAGTGTGAGCAAAGCTTCCGCCGTAGCTCGCAGAGCGCAGGCGGAAGTGTGCCCACCAATAGCCTCGGAATTTCCGTTGAAGAAAGATGGTGGGCACGGCGCAATGGCGCCTTTGCCCACCCTGCGGCACGCTCGCTAATGCGATCTCGCCAGGCAGAACGCCACCACCTGCTCCAGCGCGGTCTTCATCGGCGAGGCCGGGAACAGCGCCAGCGCGTCAACCGCCATCGCGCCGTAATGCTGGGCGCGGTTGATGGTGTCTTCCAGCGCGCGGTGCTTGGTCATCAGCCCGATGGCGTGATCGAGATCGCCGTCGGCGATCTCGCCGCGCTCCAGCGCCTTGCTCCAGAACGCGCGCTCGGAATCGTTGCCGCGGCGGAACGCCAGCACCACCGGCAGCGTGATCTTGCCTTCGCGGAAATCGTCGCCGATGTTCTTGCCGAGCTTGGCGGCCTTGCCGCCATAGTCGAGCACGTCGTCGACCAGCTGGAACGCGATTCCGAGATTCATGCCGACCGAGCGGCACGCGGTCTGTTCGGCCTTCGGGCGGTTGGCGATGACAGGGCCGACCTCGCAGGCCGCGGCGAACAGCTCGGCGGTCTTGCCGCGGATCACCGCGAGATATTCGTCCTCGGTGGTGGCGGTGTTCTTGGCCGCCGCCAGCTGCATCACCTCGCCCTCGGCGATGGTGGCCGCGGCCGACGACAGGATGTCGAGCGCGCGCAGCGAGCCGACCTCGACCATCATCCGGAACGCCTGGCCGAGCAGGAAATCGCCGACCAGCACGCTGGCCTCGTTGCCCCACAGCATGCGCGCGGACAATTTGCCGCGCCTGAGCTCGCTTTCGTCGACCACGTCGTCATGCAGCAGGGTGGCGGTATGCATGAACTCGACCGAGGCCGCGAGCTTGATATGGCCGTCGCCGGAATAACCGGTGAGGTTGGCCATCGCCAGCGTCAGCATCGGGCGCAACCGCTTGCCGCCCGAGGAAATCAGGTGATTGGCGACCTCGGGGATCATGGTGACTTCCGAGCCGGTCCGCGACAGGATGGTCGCGTTGACGCGCTCCATGTCGGCGGCGACGAGCCCGACCAGGCCATCTATCGACGCGTTCGACGGGCTCTCGAAGGGTACAATAACCGCCACGCTGGTCTCCACATTTGCCCAATTCGGGCTGCCTTTGAGTTATAACAATAGAAAGTGCCGGGGTGTGCGGCAAGGGCAGGCAGAGGGCAGGTAGCGATTGACAGGCGCCCGCCCGCCCTGCAGCGGATCGGCAAAGGAGCGCCACAATTGCGGGAACTGGTTCGGACCAACGATATCGTGCTGGTTTCAGCGGTCGGAGCGCTGCTCGACGGCGCCAATATCCACCATCTTGTGCTGGACCAGAACATGAGCATCATCGAGGGCTCGATCGGAATCCTGCCGCGCCGCATTCTTGTCCATGAGGACGACAACCGCGCAGCCCGGCAGATCCTCAGCGACGCGGGCCTCGCCCACGAATTGCGGGCCGATGACTGATTCCGTCCGATCCTGGCCCGTAGACGACTTCACGGAGGATGCCTTCCTGGGCGGACAATTGCGGCTGCGGCAGCCGAGATCGGGACACCGCGCCGGCCATGACGCCATGCTGCTGGCCGCGTCGACGCCGGCATCTTCAGGCGATCGCGTGGTCGATTTCGGCGCCGGGGTCGGCGCCGCCGGGCTGGCGGTCGCAAGACGCGTCGCCGGAATCGAACTGGTGCTGGTCGAGATCGACGCGGGGCTTGCAAGCCTCGCGCGCGAAAATGCCGCCGCCAATGCCATCGCCGCCCGCGTCGTCGTGCAGGACGTCGCGGCCGCCGCCGACGCGTTTGCCGCGG
>NZ_JAUYQU010000058.1 GCF_030697065.1 Bradyrhizobium sp. | reverse complement strand
TCATTGGCGAAACCCGATGCGCTGTTCATGCACTGCCTGCCCGCCCACCGCGGCGACGAGGTCACCGACGAGGTGATCGACGGCCCGCAGTCGGTGGTGTTCGACGAGGCCGAAAACCGCCTGCACGCCCAGAAAGGCATTCTGGCCTGGTGCTTCGAGGCGGTCTCCTGATCCCTCCCCCCGCGCGGCTCTTCGCCGCGTGGTGGGGAGGGTGGCCGGCCGAAGGCCGGTCGGGTGGGGGGTGTCTCAGCAAACGATCTGCCAGCGGAATGCGCGGAAGCAGCCCCCCACCCGGCACATCGTTCGCTGCGCTCACGATGTGCCACCCTCCCCACCGCTTCGCGGGGGGAGGGACAGGAACCTCTTTCCTTTCCCGTCCGCCGACCCCAGATAAAGCGCCATGACTTCACAATCTCCCGACATCAAGATCTCGCTGGAAACCCCGATCCGCGCCCCGTCACCGGTTCCGGTCGACGATGCGGTGCTGCCGTTCGAGGTCGCATCGCTGGACCTGCGCGGCCGCCTGACGAGGCTCGGCCCGGCGCTCGACGACGTCCTGACCAAACACGATTATCCGCCAGCCGTGGGAAAACTGCTCGGCGAGGCCATCGTGCTGACGACCCTGCTCGGCTCCTCGCTGAAATTCGACGGCCGCTTCATCCTGCAGACCCAGACCGACGGCCCCGTGTCGTTCCTGATCGTGGACTTTCAGGCGCCCGACCGGCTGCGCGCCTATGCCCGCTACGATGCCAAGCGGCTCGAGGACGGCCAGGATTCCGGAGCGCTGCTCGGCCACGGCCATCTCGCCATGACCATCGACCAGGGCGCGGACATGAGCCGCTATCAGGGGCTGGTGGCGCTGGAAGGCGGCGACCTGGAAGACGCCGCGCATGAATATTTCCTGCGTTCCGAACAGATCCCGACGCGGGTGCGTCTGGCGGTTGGCGAGGAATGGCGCGGCGGCGGCGACGGCCCGAAACATCGCTGGCGCGCCGGCGGCATGCTGCTGCAGTTCCTGCCCAAGGCGCCGGAGCGGGCGCGGCAGGCCGATCTGCATCCCGGCGATGCGCCTGACGGTGTCGAGGTCGATGAGGTCGCGGAGGACGACGCCTGGGTCGAGGGCCAGTCGCTGATCTCGACCGTCGAGGACATCGAACTGATCGATCCGGATCTTTCCGGCGAGCGGCTGTTGTACCGCCTGTTTCACGAGCGCGGCGTCCGCGTCTTCGCACCATTGCCGCTGCGCGCGCAATGCTCCTGCTCGCGCGACGCGGTGTCCGGCATGCTCAACAGCTTCGAGAAGCAGGACCGCGCCGACATGGTCAAGGACGGCAAAGTGGTGGTGACCTGCGAGTTCTGTTCGTCGGTCTACGAATTCACTCCGCAGCAAGCCGGCGTGGAGGAGTAGGCGGCCTCAAGGTGCGCTCAATTTCCGCACCGTCTCCCTGATCCATTCGCTATGCGCCGCCAGCGCCACCGCCTTGGTCTGTTTGCCCGAGATCGCGACCATCAGCCCGACGAGGCTGTGCATGCCGCGATACGCAAAGACAGGGCCGCCGGAATCGCCCGGTCCGGCGTTGGCCGCATCCTCGCCGACGCTGCCGAGGATGACCCAGCCTTTGAAGGATTGGGCAACCCGCTGCAGCACCATGCGCAGGACCGTGTTCGCTGCGGCATCCCCGGCGGTGCCCCATCCCGCCACGATCAGGTCGTCGCCGACGCCGGGGGCGCGCGGATTGAGAACGGCCGGGACGAACCGTCCGGGCAGCGGTGTTGCCAGCTTGAGGATCGCGAGATCGGGCGAACCGGAATCCCTCGGCACATAGAGCGGATGCTGGACGATCCCGGCGACGGTGCTGAGCAGCGACGGCGGCAGGGTCTGATTTTCGCCGACATTGCCGCCGACCCGGAGGCGCTCGCCCCTGCGAACGCAGTGCGCGGCCGTCAGCACGACGTCCGGCGCCAGCACCACGCCGCTGCATCTGCTCTTGGCGCCGGCCACGACGACGGTGAAGCGCTGCACCGTGCGGTCGGCGAGGTCGGCGCCGACCAGCGCGCCGGCCGGACCGCCCGACAGCACCAGGAAAATCACGAGCGCGAGGTGTCTCACTGGGTAGGCTTCACGCACGGATGGCAGCCTTGCTGCGATGAGGTATCTCAACCGCGACAGTCTACACCGCATCCCTAGTCGAACGCGATGCCGAGCTGCTTTCCCCGGCGCCAGACGGCGTGGCAGGGCAGCGTCGAGCCGGCGGCCATCAAGGTCAAATGCTTCGGCAGTCGCGGGCGGCCGGTCAGCGTGAGGCTGGCGCCGGTGGCGGAAAGGTCGTGAACCGTGCACGCGAACGCGCGGCGGCCGGCCGAGATTGTCGCTGGCGTCGTCACGGCATGCCGCAGCACGACCCGTCTCTCATCGACCGAACTGCGGTCGGCGGTTCGCGGTTCCACCATGCTGAAGACGCCGCTGCATTCCGAACAGATGTAGGACCACAGGTCGTAGTCGGCGGCGCAGGGGACGATCCGGTCGAGCATCATGGTCATGCGGCATGGCTGGCAGACCGGCGTCGGCTTTGCTGATGGGGGCATACAAGGAAGCTAGGTGCCGCAGCGCGAAATTCGAATCCGCACAACTACGTAGCGCCCCGGTTAAGCTTAATGGCGCACACCGGCTGTCATCGCCCGCGAAGGCGGGCGATCCAGTATTCCAGAGACGCCAGCCATCGAATCGAAAGGCCGCGGCGTACTGGATCCCCCGCCTTCGCGGGGGACGACGACTGTGGTTGAAGCGGACGCCGTGCCTCGCTGCTAGTTCAACACCCGCTTGCTGTCGGGACTGTCCAGCGAGAAGGCGGGGACGTCGATCTCGAACTTCTCGCCGCTCTCGCTCATCATCTGGTAGCGGCCGCTCATGAAGCCCGATGCGGTCGGCAGCGGTACACCCGAGGTGTATTCGAAGCGCTCGCCGGGGGCCAGCACCGGCTGCTCGCCGACCACGCCCTCGCCGCGGACTTCCTGCTTACGGCCGGAGGCGTCGGTGATGAGCCAGTACCGGGTCCGCAATTGAACCGTCTCCGCGCCGGTGTTGGTGATGACGATGGTGTAGGACCAGAAATACTGACGGTTTTCGATCGACGAGCGTTCCGGCAGGAAGTTCGGCTCGACGGTAACCTCGATCTGGCGGGTAACGGCGCGGTACATGCAGTCATTCTTCCAAGCAGTCGGTCTTCCGTGCAGCCGGTCTTCCATTCGGTGATTCTTCCACTAGTCGTTTCCAGGCAGTCCCGTTTCCAGGCAGTCCCCTCGGCATCTTATCGAAAAGTCCCGGTGGAACCAACCGCCGCCCGACCATGGCAGCCTCCACGCAGCTGTAATTCCAATCGTTGTTTAAACACGGTTCCGGCCTAAAGCGCACCGCGCAGGCCATTGCCGGGTATATTGCGGCAACCCGCATTGCCCCTATCTTTCGTATCCGGCGAACGGGTAAAGTTCATCTCCAGACGGTGCCAGATGACGTCCATTGCCGATCGAATTGCCGGAGCAGCGCCTGCGGACGAAGCGGATGCGCGCGGCGCGGCGACGGCTGACCTGACGGTGATCACGCTTCCCGCCCGGGCCGAGCGCGAACTGCGACTAGATCTGTTCCGCGGGCTGGCGCTGTGGCTGATCTTCGTCGGCCATCTGCCCAACAATATCGTGACCTGGTTCACGTTCCGCAATTACGGGTTCAGCGACGCCACCGAAATCTTCATCTTCATTTCCGGATATACCGCGGCGTTCGTGTACGGCCGCGCCATGCTGGAGGCCGGATTCGTGGTCGCGACGGCGCGCATCCTGCGCCGGGTCTGGCAGATCTATGTCGCGCATGTGTTCCTGTTCGTGATCTTTCTGGCGCAGATTTTCTATGTCGCCGCCAGATTCGACAACCCGCTATACGCGGAAGAAATGGGGATCATGGATTTCCTCAAGCAGCCCGATGTCACCATCATCCAGGCGCTGCTGCTGCGGTTCCGCCCCGCCAACATGGATGTGCTGCCGCTCTATATCGTGCTGATGCTGTTTCTGCCCCTGATCATCTGGATGATGAAGCGGCGGCCCGACGTCACGCTGGTGCTGTCGGTCGTGCTCTATGCGCTCAGCTGGCAATTCGACCTGCACCTGTCGGCCTATCCGAACGGCTTCTGGGTCTTCAATCCGTTCGCCTGGCAATTGCTGTTCGTGTTCGGCACGTGGTGCGCGCTGGGCGGCGCCAGGCGAATGTCGCGGGTGCTGTCGTCGCCGGTCACGATGTGGATCTGTGCCGCCTATCTGTTGTTCGCATTCTGCGTCACCCTGACCTGGCACCTGCCGCAGCTGAACTTCCTGATGCCGAAGCTGATCGAGCAGTGGATGTATCCGATCACCAAGACCGACATGGACGTGCTCAGGTTCGCGCACTTCTTGGCGCTGGCGGCGGTGACGGTGCGCCTGCTGCCGAAGGACTGGCCCGGATTGAAGTCGCGCTGGCTGCGGCCGTTGATCCTGTGCGGGCAGCATTCGCTGGAGATATTCTGTCTCGGCGTATTCCTGGCCTTTGCCGGGCATTTCGTGCTGGCCGAGTTTTCCGGCGGTGGCCCGGTGCTGCAGCTCGTCGTCAGCCTTGCCGGAATCCTCATTATGTCCGGGATGGCGTGGATGCTTTCGTGGTACAAGCATTCCGCCGACAAGAGTGCACCGCGGAAAAAAAGCGCCGTTGGCAACGCCGATATGGCAGGAGGGGGCTCATGAAGTCCGACCCGGTGACCCTTCTGGGACTGAGCTTGCTCGTCGGCTTGTTGGCCATCGCGCCGGCGCGCGCCGACCCTGCGAGTTGCGATGTCCCTGCGTATTTGCTGCTCACCGAAAGCCCGCTGCCCAAGGTCGAGGCTGCGATCAAAAGCGGACGCCCGCTGGATATTGTGGTCGTCGGCAGCCGGTCGTCGAGCATTGCCACCTCCGAAGCCAGCGCCTGGCCCGGCAGGCTGCAGGCGTCGCTGAAGGAGAGGCTGAAGGTGCCGGTCAACCTCTCGGTAGAACTACAGGTCAAGAAGACCGCCGAGGAAGTCGCAACCGACATCGTTAAGCTGGTGGAAGGCAAAAAGCCTGCATTGGTCATCTGGCAGACCGGCACCTATGATGCTATGCGATCGGTCGATCCAGAGGATTTTCGCACCGCGGTCGGCGACGGGGCGGTCGCGCTGCAGGGGGCGGGAGCCGACGTGATCTTGATGAATCTGCAATACAGCCCGCGCACCGAGTCGATGATTTCCGCGTCGCCCTATCTGGACAACATGCGGGTGGTGGCACAGGAGCATGAAGTCCCGCTGTTCGACCGCTTTGCGATCATGCGGCACTGGAGCGATCAGGGAGATTTCGATCTGTTCGGCGCCGGCCACGGTCTCGACCTTGCCAAGCGGGTCCATGATTGCATCGGCCGGGTGCTGGCGAAATTCGTGGTCGACGCCGCGCGCCTCGAGCCGGCGCAGCAGAATTGAGGAATTAGCGTTAATGAGTTGTCACTGCCCTTTTTGTCGCGTTGCGTCCCTTGTGCTTCCCGCCGTTGCGGCAGTCGTGCTGCTGACTTCGGCGCCGGTTTGGCCTGCGCGCGCACAAGCCGTTCAGCCCGCCCAGCAGGCCGCTCTCTCTGCCCCGGCCACATCCGATGCCGCCAGGCCGGCCGCGCCGTCGAGCGGCGGCCAGGTCGCCGCCGTCGATCCGGCCAATCCGCAGCAGAAGGGCCTCCCTTCCCGGGCGATCGACAAGGTCAAGGAAGCCGCGAAATCCGCCGGCGACATCTTCAGTCGCGTCCCGTGCCTGCCGCCGAAGGGCGGCGTAAAAAAGCTGGGCTCGCTGCCGCATGTGGCGAGCAAGCTGGTTGCGGGTGAGCCCGTCGCGATCGTTGCGTTCGGTTCTTCCTCGACACAAGGCCATGGCGCGACGTCGCCCGAGTTCAATTATCCCAACCGGCTGGCGGCGCAGCTGCGCCGGCAGTATCCGACCGTCGCCATCACCGTGATCAATGCGGGCAAAGGCGGCGACGACGCCCCGGAAATGATGAAGCGGCTGCAGACCGCCGTGCTCGACATCAAGCCGGATCTGGTGATCTGGCAGGTCGGCACCAATGCGGTGCTGCGCAACCTCGATCCCGCCGAGACCGCCAGGCTGGTGGAGGAAGGCATTGCGCGCATTCAGGCTGTTGGCGCCGACCTCGTGCTGATCGATCCGCAATATGCGCCGGCGGTCAACGCGCGCGCCGAAAGCGCCGGCAAGATGATCAACCTGCTCGGAAAGGTCGCCGAGTTGCGCCGTGTCGGCATCTTCCCCCGCTTCGAGGTGATGCGCGACTGGTATGAGACGCAGGCGATCCCGATCGACAATTTCGTCACCGCCGACGGCCTGCACATGAGCGACTGGGGCTACGCCTGCTTCGCCCAACTGCTCGGCGACGACATCATCCGGTCGGTCGGCCAGATCAGGCGCGGCATCGACCTGCCTGCCAACGTCACGGCGTACCGGCCGATGTGAGGCGGGCTGGCACCGCTCCAGCGTCGTCCTTGCGAACGCAGGGACTCATACGCCGCGGCCCAACGGATAGAAGTTGGTGCCAGACGATTTTTTGAATCGCTGGCACCTGTGGTTATGGGTCCCTGCGTTCGCAGGGACGACGATGGAGGCTCACGCCATCTCCAGCGCCGCCACGAGATCCTCGATCAGATCGTCGCGGTGCTCGAGCCCGGCCGAGAATCTGATAAAACCTTCGCTGATCCCGAGCTCGGCGCGCGCTTCCGGCGTCAGCCGCTGATGCGTCGTCGTCGCGGGGTGGGTGACGAGGCTCTTGGCGTCGCCGAGGTTGTTGGAGATCCGCGAGATCTTCAGGCCGTTGAGGGTGCGGAACGCTGCCGCCTTGCCGCCCTTGACCTCGAAGCCGATCAGCGTCGAGCCGGCGCGCATCTGCTTCTTTACCGTGGCGGCCTGCGGATGATCGGCGCGGCCGGGATAGATCAGGCGCGAGATCTTCGGATGCTGCGCCAGCATGTCGGCGATGGCGGCGGCGCTTTCGGTCTGGGCGCGCACCCGCACGCCAAGCGTCTCCAGCCCCTTCAGCAACACCCAGGCGTTGAACGGCGACATCGACGGGCCGGTCTGGCGCATGAAATTGTGGATGTGCTCGGCAATGAACGCTTCCGACGACAGGATGATGCCGCCGAGGCAGCGGCCCTGGCCGTCGATATGCTTGGTGGCGGAATACACCACGACATCGGCGCCCAGCGTCAGCGGGCTCTGCCAGATCGGCGTCGCGAACACGTTGTCGACGATCAGCCGCGCCCCGCCGGCATGCGCGATCTCGGCGATCGCGCCGATATCGAGCACGTCAAGCGTCGGATTGGTCGGGCTCTCCAGGAAGCAGGTCTTTGTGTTCGGCCGCATCGCCTTCTGCCACTGGTCGAGATCGAGGCCGTCGACCAGCGTGGACGAGATGCCGTAGCGCGGCAGCAAGTCTTCCACCACGTAGCGGCAGGATCCGAACATCGCCTTCGCCGCCACCACGTGATCGCCGGCCTTCAGCGGCGCAAGAATGGCCGTCGTCACCGCGGCCATGCCGGTGGCGGTGGCACGCGCGGCTTCGGCGCCCTCGAGGTCGATCATGCGGTTCTCGAACATCGAGATGTTCGGATTGGAAAACCGCGAATAGAGAAAGCCGGGATCCTCGCCCTTGAACCGCGCTTCGCATTGCTCGGCGCTGTCATAGACAAAACCCTGGGTCAGGAACAGCGCTTCGGAGGTTTCGCCGAACTGCGAGCGCAGCGTGCCGGAATGCACCAGCCGGGTTTCGGGACGGTAGCGGGCGGTGGATTTAGTCTCAGACATGTGACCTCCGTCGTGACCAAATCTGAAAATGGTCACAAAAAAACCGGCCTGGAAAAAATTCCACAAGCCGGGATCACACATGTCCCCGGCCTGTTTAGCGACTTGTTTAACGTGGCTGCAAGCCGGCCGGCTCAAATCACCACGGGATAAGTCATGCTGATATTCCCTTGCGCCCTTTCCGTCAAGGCAGCCATCGGATAACCGGTAAAAGTCCATACTTTTCAGCGTCTGGATGACCGAACGCCGGCATCCTGAGGACCCCATCGTGACCTTCACGCTCTCGCCCGACGCCAATGGCATTCTGCCCGACCGCATGATCGCGGCGATGGCCGATGCCGGCCTCATCCTGCCGGCCTATCCGTTCGTCGAAAGCCAGATCCAGCCGGCCAGCCTCGATTTGCGGCTCGGCGACGTCGCCTACCGGGTGCGCGCCAGTTTCTTGCCGGGCCCGGGCGCCACGGTGGGCGAGCGCATCGACGAGTTGAAACTGCACGAGATCGACCTGACCGACGGCGCTGTGCTCGAAACCAATTGCGTCTACATCGTGCCGCTGCTGGAAAGTCTGGCGCTGCCGCCGGAGATCATCGCCGCCGCCAATCCCAAGAGTTCAACCGGGCGGCTCGACGTATTCACCCGCGTGATCGCCGACGGCACAAGGCGCTTCGACATGATCGGCGCCGGCTATCACGGCCCGCTCTATGCCGAGATCAGCCCGAAGACCTTTCCGGTGCTGCTGCGCGAGGGTTCGCGGCTCAGCCAGGTGCGCTTCCGCACCGGCGACGCCATCCTCACTTCCGACGAACTCGACGCGCTGCATGATCTGGAGCGGCTGGTCGATATCGACGACGCCGACCTCGTCAACGGCGTGGCGCTGAGCGTCGACCTCTCGGGTGAAAACTCGGACGGCTTCGTGGGCTACCGCGCCAAGCGTCACACCGGCGTGGTCGATATCGACCGCCGCGGAGGCTACGCGGTCGGCGAATTCTGGGAGCCGATCGCGGCGCGCCCCGACGGCAGCCTGATTCTCGATCCCGGCGAGTTCTACATTCTCGCCTCGAAAGAGGCCGTCCAGGTGCCGCCGGATTACGCCGCGGAAATGGTGCCGTTCGATCCGCTGGTCGGCGAATTCCGGGTGCATTACGCCGGCTTCTTCGATCCCGGCTTCGGCTACGCCGGCGCCGGCGGCCAAGGCTCGCGCGCGGTGCTGGAAGTGCGCTCGCGCGAAGTGCCCTTCATCCTCGAACACGGCCAGATCGTCGGCCGCCTGGTCTACGAAAAAATGCTCTCCCGCCCCGACGCCCTGTACGGCCAGCGTATCGGCTCCAACTACCAGGCCCAGGGGTTGAAGCTGAGCAAGCATTTTCGGGTGTAATCTTTCTTACCTCTCCCGCTTGCGGGGGAGGTCGACGCGCGTGAAACGCGCGGCGGGTGGGGGAAACTCTCTCAATTTGCGCCGGTGCCCGCGGAGGCAGCCCCCACCCCAGCCCTCCCCCGCGAGCGGGAGAGGGGGCGCAGCACAGCGGATGATACTATCGCGTCCTATCTCGTCGCCCAAGCGCATACCGCATCAGCAGTGCCCCGGCCCAGGCCGCGCCGGCGACAATCACCAGCCCCGGTATCAGGCGCAGTGCGAAGGACCGGCTGCCGCTGCTCCAGGCAAACACGATCTTGCTGACGGTGTTGGTGGTGAGTGCGGTGAGGACGGGAAACACCGCCTCTGCAGCCGTCATCTTGCCGGACGCCACAAGCGAAGCCACTGCGACGGCGGCGGAATGGGTGTCGACGAAGCCGGAGGCCGCGGCCGCTATGATGACGCCGGCGTCGCCGAACCAGTCGCGCAGCGCGGCCGAGGCGATCAGCATCGCCGCAAGCGTCAGGGCGAACAGCAACGCCATCGGGAGGCTGAACGCCTGTCCCGGCTGGGGATC
>NZ_JAUYQU010000153.1 GCF_030697065.1 Bradyrhizobium sp. | reverse complement strand
TAAGCCTAAACCATCGCGCGGGGAGTGCCGGGTGATTCCGGTGTGACCTGACAACACGTGTGCATCCACCACTACCCCATAGCACACGTGGCTATCGGGCGCATCGGGCGCCCGGCATTCCCCGCGCCCTTGATTTGAAGAGGGCGGGAATCAAATGCAAACCTCGGGCGAAACGCGCCGCGAGATCGAGAAACTGTGCCTTTTACTATGGGTCCCTGCGTTCGCAGGACGGCGTTGAGATTCTGCGCCAACTCTCAAGCGCGATCATCGTCCTGGCGGCCGGGACATTGTACGAAATCTCCCGGTTCCATTTTTCGGGTTGGGGGAACCCTTGCGTCGCAAGGACGTTGGTTCGAGCGTAGCCGTCTAAGCACCGCCGCGCTTACGCCCGGAGAGCTGACAGGTTACGGTTCCGGGCATTTTCTCATTGGTTCGATCGATGGATTTGCCGCGCAGCCCCGCATTGAATCATGACGCCGCAGTTTCGCCGCCGCTGCAACCGGACAGCGATCGCGTCATCGAGACCGACATCCCCTCCCGTCTCGACGCTCTGCCCTGGAGCGGCTTTCACACCCGCGTGGTGCTGGCGCTCGGCATCACCTGGATTCTGGACGGGCTGGAGGTCACGCTGGCCGGCTCGCTCTCGGGCGCGCTGAAGGAAAGTCCGACGCTTCGTTTCAGCAATTTCGATGTCGGACTGGCCAACAGCGCCTATATCGCCGGCGCCGTGATCGGCGCGATCGGGTTCGGCTGGCTGACGGACCGCATCGGGCGCAAGAAACTGTTCTTCATCACCCTGGCGGTCTATCTCACGGCCACTGCGGCGACGGCGTTCTCGTGGAATCTGGCGAGCTACGCCCTGTTCCGGTTCATCACCGGCGCCGGCATCGGCGGCGAATATACCGCGATCAATTCGACGATCCAGGAACTGGTGCCGGCGCGCTACCGCGGCTGGACCGATCTCGTCATCAACGGCAGTTTCTGGATCGGCGCGGCGATGGGCGCGGTCGCAGCGATCGTGCTGCTCGATCCTGCCGTCATCGATCCGGAGCTCGGCTGGCGGCTGGCCTATTTCAGCGGCGCCTGTCTCGGCATCGTGGTGTTCGTGATGCGGTTCTGGATCCCGGAAAGCCCGCGCTGGCTGATGATTCACGGTCGACCCGATGAGGCGCACGCGATCGTCGCCGATATCGAGCGCTCGGCGATCGGGGCCGCGCAGGACAAGCCGCAGCAGCCATGGCCGAAAATTAGGCTCCGGATGCGCAGTCACACCCCGCTGCGCGAGGTGGCGCATACGTTGCTCAAGCTCTATCGCACGCGTTCGCTGGTCGGGCTGTCGTTGATGACGGCGCAGGCGTTTTTCTACAACGCGATCTTCTTCACCTTTGCGCTGGTGCTGACCGACTTCTTCGGGATCGCGTCGAACAATGTCGGCTGGTACATCCTGCCGTTCGCGGCCGGCAATTTTCTGGGGCCGCTGCTGCTGGGCCGGCTGTTCGATACGCTGGGACGCCGCGTCATGATCGCGTTCACCTATGGCACGTCGGGCGTGCTGCTGGCGCTGTCGGGCTATCTGTTCTCGATCGGCGTGCTGAGCGCGCAGACCCAGACCATCGCCTGGATGGTGATCTTCTTCTTTGCGTCGCCCGCCGCCAGCGCGGCCTATCTCACCGTCAGCGAAACCTTTCCGCTGGAGGTCCGGGCGCTGGCGATCGCGCTGTTCTATGCGATCGGCACCGGCGTCGGCGGCGTCGCCGGTCCCATGCTGTTCGGAGCACTGATCGACACCGGGTCGCGCGACAGCGTTTTCGCGGGCTATCTCCTGGGATCGGTGCTGATGATCGCGGCCGCCATCATCGGCTGGCGCTACGGCATAGCTGCCGAGCGCCGGCCCCTGGAATCTGTTGCACGGCCGCTCGCCTTTCTGGAGTAGAATGCAATGAATGAACACGCGATGGAACAGGAACTGATCGAAACGCCCATGCAGCAAGACACCTCACCGAACGACGAGCGCCCGCCGGAAACCGTTCCGGTGCCGCACTCACTCGTGCCGCCGCTCGACAGGTCCGCTATTCTGCTCGACATCGACGGCACCCTGCTCGACCTGGCGCCGACGCCGCGTGAAGTGTGGGTGCCGCCCGGTCTGGCGGATACGCTGGAGCGACTGTATCAGCGGACCGGCGGCGCCATGGCGCTGGTCAGCGGGCGTTCGCTCAACGACATCGACCTGATCTTTGCGCCCGAGCAGTTTCCGGCGGTCGGCGGCCATGGCGCAGAGATGCGGGTCTCGATCGGAGCCGAGTCCGTCGCCACAAGCGCGCCGCCGCTGGACACCGAATTGAAGCTGCGACTGGCGGCGATCGCCAAGCTCAGCCCGGGGATCCTGCTGGAGGACAAGGGCTATTCGCTGGCGCTGCATTACCGCCTGGCGCCGCATGCGGAAAAGGCGATCTACGAAGCCGTGTCGCTGATCCGTGCCGACCTGCCGAATGCGCCGATCGAGGTGCTGCCCGGAAAATGCGTGTGCGAAATCAAGCACTCCGGTTTCACGAAGGCGACCGGCGTGCTCGAACTGATGAACCACGAACCCTTCAAGGGCCGCCATCCCCTGTTCATCGGCGACGACGTCA
Source organism: Bradyrhizobium sp. (assembly GCF_030697065.1). Classification (GTDB taxonomy): domain Bacteria; phylum Pseudomonadota; class Alphaproteobacteria; order Rhizobiales; family Xanthobacteraceae; genus Bradyrhizobium. The sequence goes on along the minus strand of NZ_JAUYQU010000153.1, from coordinate 2,580 downwards.
CCGACGAGACGGTGTTTGCCATCATGCCCGATCTGCGCGGCCTGGCATTCTCCGTCGGACGGCGGGCCCAGGGTGTGAACGGTCATTTCGATGGGCCCTGCGACGTCAGGGACTGGCTCGCGCGTCTGCTCGATGAATAGGCACGCTTGAGGGCGCAACGGGTTCCGTGTCGCTGGAACTTCGGTCGCCGGGAGCGGAACCTTCCGATGGAAAATGTATCGCGGCTTTGCGGCTTCATAACGCGGCATCATTCGCGCTCAACTGACTCATTCAACAGGGTTTTCTCCAATCGAAGAAATTATCGCGGATTTCCAGGTTCCATCGTTGCTCGCCTGAATTTGGTTTCATTTCGTTGAAAGGGTGGCGAGGAACCATATTGATGAATGGCCGTTAATCGCGAGTGCCCAACAGGAGGGGACCCTGTGAACCTCGTCGTCGTTTCAAATCGCGTATCGCGCGGCAAGGCCAATGAACCCATGACGGGGGGACTGGCGGCGGCTTTGCTGCCCGTGGTGGAGAAATCCGGCGCGATTTGGGTGGGTTCCAGCGGTCGCGTCCGCGATGGCGCGCAGAAGGAGCCGTTTGCCGAAATTGAAGCATTGGGCGAGGGTGCGCTCGCCATGCTGGATCTGCCCGCCGCGCATTACGGCGGATATTATGAAGGTTTCGCCAATTCGGCGCTGTGGCCGGCGCTGCATTCCCGCACCGACCTGATCCGGGCCTCGCAGGAAGATTATCTCAGCTATCGCGAAGTGAACGCCTTCATGGCGCGCGCCTTGCTCCGGTTTCAGAAGCCGGACACCGCGTTCTGGATTCAGGACTATCACTTCCTGGCGCTGGGCGCCGAGTTGCGCGATCTCGGCGTCGTCCAGCCGATCGGGTTTTTCCTGCACACGCCGTGGCCCGCACGCGCCGTGTTCGGCGGCGTTCCGCATCACCGCGAACTGGTCGAGGCGATGCTGGCTTACGATCTGATCGGCTTCCAGACCGAGGACGATTGCGAGAATTTCCTGTCCTATGTGCGGTCGGATCTCGGTCTCGCCGCCCGCGATGGCGTCGTCACCTCGCGCCACGGCAGTTCGCGCGTCGCGGTATTTCCGATCGGCATCGACCCGGAGAAATTCGCCCAGCAGGCCGCCAAGGCGGTGTCGCATCCGGACGTGTCGCGGCTGCGGCGCAGCCTGAACGGCGAGAAACTGGCGATCGGCGTCGACCGGCTGGATTATTCCAAGGGGTTGCCGAACCGCATCAACGCGTTCGACCGGATGTGGACCTTGCAGCCGGGGCTCGCGCGCGCCGTGACCCTGCTGCAGATCGCCACGCCGTCCCGCGGCGCCATCGAAGCCTATGGCAATCTGCAGAACGACCTCGCCAAACAGGTCAGCGACGTCAACGGCCGGCACGGCGAAGTCGACTGGACCCCGATCCGTTACCTCAACAAGGGTTTCAGCCAGACCGTGCTGGCTGGCCTCTATCGCACCGCCCAGGTCGGTGTCGTCACCCCGCTGCATGACGGCATGAACCTCGTCGCCAAGGAATATGTCGCGGCGCAGAACCCGGCCGATCCCGGCGTGCTGGTGCTGTCAAAGTTTGCCGGAGCGGCCAACGAACTCGAGACCGCGCTGATCGTCAATCCGCACGATATCGACGGCATGGCGCGAACCATCGCAATGGCGTTGTCGATGCCGCTCAACGAACGAAAGCTGCGCTGGGAAGCGATGATGAAGAAGCTTCGCGGCGGCACGATCCAGCAATGGTTCGCCGATTTCGTCGATGCGCTGCAGGAAACCCAGGCCGACCGGGATTCCGGCGAGCCTCTGATCGCGGATCCCGTCATATGGCCGCCCCAACCGGCCAATCTCAACGCGCGGTATCATTGATTCATCAACGTCATTCCGGGGCGCGAGCAACGCGAGCGAACCCGCAATCCCGAGACTTCTGAATTTTTAGTGACAATACGACACGCCTTCGAGCACGGCACAGCGCGCCTTGTTGGGTGCGCCCGGATTGTCCATCGGCACCACGCCCGTGCCCTTGCCGACGAACACCCCCGGGCCGACCACGACCGACGATCGGTTGCCGATGATGACGCCCGGATGCGGCGAGGTCAGGCTCGAACGCGAGCCGTCGGCCCAGATGATCGCATCGCCGGACAGGACGCCGCGCCGCCCATCCTCGCAGGCGACATCGACGCCCTGACGGCTGCAGGCTTGCGCCCACGCCGGTCCGGCATCCAGCGCAGCGGCCGCGGACATCAGAACCGATAACATCGCCGCCCGATGGGTGCCCATGCCGCGCTCCGCTGCTTCGATCGTCTCCATGATCCATGGTCGCCCGTAACCGGTTTTCGGTTCAAGCCAGCATAAACCGCGCCGGATGCGCGGCGAAACTTCAAATTTGTTGATATTCTTCAATAGGTTGATGAAATATCGCGGCCCGTGACCGCAGTCCCTTGCAAAAGTCGGCCGGTCCCTTCAAGACAGGCCATCCGGAGAGATGGCCGAGTGGCTTAAGGCGCACGCTTGGAAAGCGTGTGTGCGGGAAACCGTACCGTGGGTTCGAATCCCACTCTCTCCGCCA
>NZ_JAUYQU010000158.1 GCF_030697065.1 Bradyrhizobium sp. | reverse complement strand
CGTATAAGCAAAAACCATCGCGCGGGGAGTGCCGGGTGATTCCGGTGTGACCTGACAACACGTGTGCATCTACCACTACCCCATAGCACACGTGGCTATCGGGCGCATCGGGCGCCCGGCATTCCCCGCGCCCTCTGATTGGAGAGGGCGGGAAATTGAGAGCAAACCTCGGGCGAAACGCGCCGCGAGATAGAGTAGCCGTGTTTGCACATCCCCACGACTGTCATCACCCGCCAACGGGTCGGCGCTTTCGCGCACCGCTGGTTCCGTCCGGCGCCAAAGGGCGCGCTTACATCCCGATGTCGAACACGTTCGGCAGTTGTACCAGTGGCAGCATCGCCGCACCGACGATGGTGGCGACCATCCTCATCAGGGTCCGGTTGCTGCGACGCCGGCCGCGCATCTGGCTGGCCAGCCACTGCAGCACGGCGACATCGACGCCGATGGCCTGGGTTGGCGCCCAGCTTTCGATCGCCGTGTCCGGCGACAGCGCGACGGTGCGCGGCGGAACCGGCAGGCCCGACGCGGAGGCCGCATGGTGCACCACCGCCTTGGCAAGCAAATCGTCGAAAACGCCCTCATCGCTGCGCTCGGCGGCAGCATCGTTGATCTCGAACAGCGCTTCGGCTTCGGCGCGGCTAACCGGCTGATGCTCGACGGCGGTCGCGGTCAGGATGCGCGCGCACCAGGCGGCGTCATCGGCATCCAGCGCGCGGGAAAAATGGACACGGCCCCGGGTGGTGGGTCCCTCGCCGGTGATCACCCCATCGCGCACGACGGTGAGGGCAAGGGCTGCGCTGTCGCGGCAGGAGATCCTGGACGGCTCGAGGGCGCCGATACGGTCGGCAAGCATGGCGTCAGAGGCAGACATAGGTTCACTTCTCATTTTCTTGTTCTGGTTCAGCATTTTCATGCCGGTGTAAACGAGCGGTTAACGAATCAGAAATCGGATCCTGAAGATTTTTTATTGTTGCCAATTAGTCGCTGTGACCTCCGTCATGGTTTGCCGGATCGCAACCGGGGCAGCCGTGTTGGGCGCGATAAAAGGCAATATCGGGGCGGTCCAGGCGCGACCGGCCAGCGAGTTCTTTCGTTGCACAGCCGCGGATAGCAACAAGATGCTACCGGTTCCACCCGGTGGAGAAGGATTGACCCTTTTGCCGCGCGCCCGTTCACTTGAGAGCCGGCGCCCGGTATAGTGGCAAGGACGAATTCACCTGTAACTTGAATGACATGAGGTCGTAAGATGGCTCTCCAGATTGGCGCTGCCGCCCCGGATTTCGAGGCTGAAACCACCGAGGGAAAAATCAGGTTCCATGACTGGATCGGCAGCAGCTGGGCGCTCCTGTTCTCGCATCCGAAGGATTTCACCCCGGTCTGCACCACTGAACTCGGCGCACTGGCCAAGTTGAAGCCGGAATTCGACAAGCGCGGCGTCAAACTGATGGGGCTCAGCGTCGACCCCGTCGACCGGCACTCGAAATGGTCCGAGGACATCCGGGAAACCCAGGGTGCCGCGCCGAATTATCCGATGATCGGCGATACCGATTTCAACGTTTCGAAGCTCTACGACATGTTGCCGGCCTCGACGTCAGGCGATCCGGCGACGCGCACCGCCGCCGACAACCAGACGGTCCGCAACGTCTTCGTGATCGGGCCGGACAAGAAGATCAAACTGGTGCTGGTCTATCCGATGACGACCGGACGAAATTTCCAGGAGATCCTGCGCGTGATCGATTCACTGCAGATGACCGCCAGGCATCGCGTCGCGACGCCGGCCGACTGGAAACAGGGCGAGGATGTCATCATCGCAGGCTCCGTCACCGATGACGAGGCCAGGACGATCTATCCGCAGGGCTGGAAATCCCCCAAACCCTATATCCGGATCGTGCCGCAGCCGAAGTAGCCGGCGGCGAATCCGCCAGTGAAAGGGGATGCGTCGCGCATCCCCTTTTGTTTTTCGGGCCGGCGCAAGCTACACGCGGACCCAACAGGCAACTTCCGAGTTTCATCCGATGGCCGCCAAATCCGTTTCCCCCCGCATCGTCTGGTTTCGCGACGATCTCCGCCTGTCCGACCACCCTGCCCTGCACGCCGCCGCTCTGACCGGCGCGCCGGTGATTTGCCTCTACGTCCACGATGAAACCAGCAATGCGCAACTGCGCCCGCTGGGCGGCGCCGCGCGCTGGTGGCTGGCGCAGTCGCTCAGGGCCTTGCAGGCAAGCCTGACATCGGTGGGCTCAAGGCTGGTGCTGCGACGGGGACCCGCGGCAAAGGTGATTGCCGAGCTGGCGCGGGAGACCGGCGCCGAGGCGGTGTTTTGGAGCGAGATCGCGCAGGCGCCGCAGCAGGCCGTGGCCGAACAGGTCGCCGCCGCGCTGCTGGCGATCGACGTCGGCTCGCAAGGTTTTCCAGGCGACCTGCTGGCGACGCCGCTATCCATCCGTACCAAGGATGGGCGGGGCTTGCGGGTATTCACGCCGTTCTGGCGGCGGGTGCAGGCGTCAGGCGATCCGCCAAGGCCGCTGCCGGCTCCGACGGCGCTTGCACCTGCCTCCGAGGTCGCGAGCGACCGGCTCGAGACATGGCGCCTCGAGCCGCTCCGTCCCGACTGGGCCGGCGGCCTGCGCCAGACCTGGAAGCCGGGCGAGAGGTCGGCGCAGGCCCGGCTCACCACATTTCTCGAAGCCGGCGTGGCCGGCTATTCCAGCCAGCGCGACCGCCCGGATCGCGACGGCACGTCGGGGCTGTCGCCGCATCTGCGCTTTGGCGAGATCGGTCCCCGGCAGGTCTGGCACGCCGCGCGGTTTGCTGCGGCCGGGCAGCCGGCTCTGACCGGCGATATCGACAAGTTCCTGAGCGAGGTAGGCTGGCGCGAATTCTGCCGGCATCTGTTGTTCGACCTGCCTGACCTTGCCGATCGCAATCTGCAGCCTTCGTTCGACGCGTTTCCGTGGAGGGGCGACGACAGTGCGCTGCAGGCGTGGCAGCGCGGCCTGACCGGCTATCCCATCGTCGATGCCGGGATGCGCCAGCTCTGGCACACCGGCGTGATGCACAACCGGGTGCGGATGGTGGCGGCATCGTTCCTGGTCAAGCATCTTCTGATCGACTGGCGCGAGGGCGAGAAGTGGTTCTGGGACACGCTGGTCGATGCCGACGCCGGCAGCAATCCGGCCAACTGGCAATGGGTGGCCGGCTCCGGCGCCGATGCCGCGCCCTATTTCCGCGTGTTCAACCCGATCCTGCAGGGCGAAAAATTCGATCCCGATGGCGCGTATGTCCGGCGCTGGGTGCCCGAACTCGGGCAATTGCCGGCGGGCCTGATCCACCAGCCCTGGCGTGCCACGCCGATCGAACTCAAAAGTGCGGGCGTCGAACTCGGGACCACCTATCCGCAACCGATCGTCGACCACAAACGAGGGCGCGAGCGCGCGCTCGAGGCATACGCGAAAACCCGCCAAGGTTGAACACTTCGTGCCGTCCGCTTTGCACATTTGCGAATCCGGCTATCGTTATCGCCTCGACAACACTGGGGGACGAGATGGACGACGATAAACCGGTTCTCGAACAAGTGACGGATGCGATGAGCGGTGCCGCAACGGCGACCGCGGATGCCGCCAGGACGGTGGTGAAGAAGGTCAGGAAAGTAGCCAGGAAAGCCGTGTCCAAGGCGGCGCCGAAGAAGGCCAAGAAGACCAGGAAGACGAAGAAGCCGAAAAAGGCCGGAAAAAAGGCTGGCAAGAAATCGGCCGTGAAAAAGTCGGCTAAAAAGGCCGTCAAGAAAACCGCGAAGAAAACCGCAAAGAAGAAAAAGAAAGCCAGGAAGTCGAAGCGCTGATCGCCTCCGGCATCGCGCTCCCAAGCCCTCTGGGTGAAAACCCGGGGGCTCTTTTGTTTCCCGTCTACGCCCGCCGGTTGACCACAAACACCGCGGCCGCGCATACCACCATGCCTGTCATGGCGATGCTATCGAGCCGTTCGTCGAACAGAACATAGGCCATGACAGCCGTCACCGCCGGCACCAGATAGAACAGGCTCGCCACCGAAGTCGCAGCCTTGCGCCGGATCAACCAGTACAACAGCCCGATCGACCCGATCGACAGCACCACCGCGAGCCAGACCAGCGACAACACGAATTCGCTGGTCCACTGCACCACATTGCTCTCGAACAGCCATGCGGCCACGCCGAACAACACCGTCACCGCGACGTACTGCACGAGATTGCCCGAACGCCAGTCGATACTGCCGCAATAGCGCCGCTGGTACAGCGTGCCGACGGTGATGCTGACCAGCGACACGCCCGAGGCCAGCCAGCCCCAGCCGGCCTCCCCGCCCATCGGCCGATCGTGCAGGATCAGCACCACGCCGGCGAGCCCGAGCAGCAACCCGGTCCATTGCAGCGGCGTGACGCGCTCACCGAGCCAGCGACTTGCCAGGGTCGAGGTCAGGATCGGTTGCAGACCCGGGATCAGTGCCGAAAGCCCGGCCGGAATCGAAAGCGAAATCGCGACCGCGGTGCCGGCGAGATAGAACCCATGCACCAGAACGCCGGCGATGATGCTGTGGCCGATCTGCGCGCGGTTGGGCCACACCGGGCGCGCAACCGCGACGATGATCGCCATCAACCCGACCACCAGTGCCATCCGGATCGCCAGATAGGTCAGCGGCTCGGCGTTGTGCAGGACGTATTTGGTGGCGATAAAGCCGGTGCTCCAGAGCAGGACAAAAATGGCCGGTGCCGCGCGCGCGGCCAAATTTTCCAGATCCCTGTTCATTTGCACGCCTGATTGCCTGAACATATACTATCGGGCAATCGCAAATCCCGCGGGTCCGCTCGCCGCAAAACGCAGATCGAAGAGATAGGGAATACCATGGATGTTCGCGCCGCCGTCGCCGTCGCTGCCGGCAAGCCGCTGGAAATCACCACCGTGCAACTCGAGGGCCCGCGCGAGGGTGAGGTGCTGGTCGAGATCAAGGCGACCGGGGTGTGCCACACCGACGAATTCACGCTGTCCGGCGCCGATCCCGAAGGCCTGTTCCCCGCGATTCTCGGCCATGAGGGCGCAGGCGTCGTGGTCGACATCGGCCGCGGCGTCACCAGCGTGAAGAAGGGCGATCACGTCATTCCGCTGTATACGCCTGAATGCCGGCAATGTCCGTCATGCCTGTCGCGCAAGACCAATCTTTGCACCGCGATCCGCGCTACCCAGGGCCAGGGCCTGATGCCCGACGGCACATCCCGCTTTTCCATCGGCGGCAAGCCGATCCATCACTACATGGGCACCTCGACCTTCGCGAACTACACGGTGCTGCCGGAAATCGCGGTGGCAAAAATCCGCGAGGATGCGCCGTTCGACAAGGTCTGCTACATCGGCTGCGGCGTCACCACCGGGATCGGTGCGGTCATCAACACCGCCAAGGTCGAGCAAGGCGCCAAGGCGATCGTGTTCGGGCTCGGCGGCATCGGGCTCAACGTGCTGCAGGGACTGCGGCTGGCCGGAGCCGACATGATCATCGGGGTCGACATCAACAACGACCGCAAGGCCTGGGGCGAACGTTTCGGCATGACCCATTTCGTCAACCCGAAAGAACTCGGCAAGGATCTCGTCCCGCACCTCGTCGACATGACCAAATCGGGTGCGGACCAGATCGGCGGTGCCGATTACACCTTCGATTGTACCGGCAATGTCACCGTCATGCGGCAGGCGCTGGAAGCCTGCCATCGCGGCTGGGGCCAGTCGATCGTGATCGGCGTGGCCCCCTCGGGCGCGGAGATTTCAACCCGCCCGTTCCAGCTGGTGACCGGCCGGGTCTGGAAAGGCACCGCCTTCGGCGGCGCGCGCGGACGTACCGATGTGCCCAAGATCGTCGACTGGTACATGCAGGGCAAGATCGAGATCGATCCGATGATCACCCATGTGATGCCGCTGGCCGAGATCAACAACGCTTTCGAACTGATGAAGCGCGGTGAATCCATCCGCGGCGTGGTGACGTTCTGAGATTCAGCACGGCGGCAGGGTACAAGCCAGATCCGATCGGTCGCCTGTTCCGTGAAAATACGGATGCGCAGGGAGCGCGCGCACCAGCCATTAGTCATAACACGCAAGAGTGCGCGCCGATCACCATGCCTTAGCAAATGTCGTCGCATGTCGTTGGCAGATATCCGACGATGGTAGCAACCGATGCCCCCCCCGAACGATCGACGCGCTCCGGACGAACCTGCGCAATCGCAGGGCCGTCAGGGCGACGTCGAATGCTGGGATCCACGGACGGACACCCCGCGCATCGCCCGGCCCAGCCGTCAATTTCGGTGGCTGGTGGCGATAGCGGTCGCAAACCTGTCAATGCTTACCATCGACCTGCACAGCCTGGGTGACAGCTTTTCGACCGCGGTTATTCTGCGGCTGCTGGTTGTCACACCTCTTGTGCTGCTCGCATTTTGCATCAACCGCTGGTCGGACAATCACCGTTTGCAGACCGCGGCGAGCGCCTGCGCGACCGTGTCGCTGGTCGCGACAACGGCGATCATCGGGCAATTGGCGCCGGAGCCGTTTGCCAGCCGCTATCTGATGGCAGGACAGTTCACCATCTTCGCCGCCACGGTATTTGCGGCCCTGCCCTGGCGCGCTACGCAGATCATGACGTTCGTCTCGACCGCGGCCTATACGTTGATCGTCGCGAGCGCGCTGCAGTTTCCGCCGGGGATGGTCAATCTGGATCTGGTCGGGTCCAACATTCTCATTGCCATCCTGGCGCTGTATGTCCGCTGGGAAAGGGGCATCCAGATGAACGAGATTCTGCTGATGCGCCGCATCGATGCGAGGCGGGCCGCCGAGCTTCGCAAGGCCAATGACAGGCTGTCGCAGCTCTCCAGTACCGACGCGTTGACGGGTACCTTCAACCGGCGCTACCTCGAAATATTCTCCGACAGCAGGTCCACCTCCATCGTGCCATCGCTCAGCAGCGGCGTATTGATGATCGATGTCGACCACTTCAAGCTGTTCAATGATCTGGGCGGACACGCGGAAGGCGACCGGTGCCTGCAACAGGTCGCCGCGGCGATACGAAGCGCCCTCCGGTCACCGGATGATATCGTCGTCCGGTACGGCGGGGAGGAGTTCGTCGTGATACTTCCGGCCGCGGATCCGTCTGAAGCCCTCGCCGTCGCCGAGCGTTTGCGCAGTGCGGTAAGCGACCTGCAAATTCCCCATCCCGGTCTCGGGACCGGCGCTGTTGTCACCGTCAGCATCGGCGCATGTGCCGCAACGCCCGGCGAGAACATCACCGACACTATCGAGCGCGCGGACAAGTTGATGTATGCTGCGAAGAAAGCTGGCCGGAATCGCATTTCGGCTTGAACCTCGCCGGATCGGTCAGCCGACGAGGCGTGGCAACCCCGGCGGGGATCGTGAGAGATGCGCCTGCAATTCCAGACCGTCGACGTGTTCACCGGCACGCAGTTCGTGGGCAATCCGCTTGCCGTCGTCCTGAACGCCGAGGGACTGTCGACCGGGCAGATGCAGGCGATCGCCGCCGAGTTCAATCTGGCGGAGACCACCTTCGTGCTGCCGCCCCGGGACGCCGCGCATACGGCCGAAGTCCGGATTTTCACCCCGCGCAGCGAGATGCCGTTCGCCGGCCATCCCAATGTCGGCACCGCCTTCGTGCTGGCCCGCGCAGGCTCCAGCTACGGCCGGCCCGTCGGCGGCGACCGCGTCATCTTCGAGGAAAAGGCCGGGCTGGTTCCGATCGATATCTTGCGGGATGGCAGGTCCGTGGCGGGTTCGAGACTCGCCTCCCCGCAGCCGCTCTCGGTCGGCGCGGAGGTTGCGGGCGAACTGGTGGCATCGGCCTGCGGAGTTTCGCTCGCCGATATCGAGACCATCCATCACCGCCCGCGCATCGCGTCCTGCGGCGCCCCGTTCATACTCGCCGAACTGAAGAGCCGCACCGCGCTGATCGGGGCGAGCCCGAACGGCGATGTGTTCCGCCACGAAGTCAGCAAGCAGCCGGCCGTCAGCATCCTGCTCTACAGCCAGGTCCATGAAAGCGATATCGATATCCGGACCCGGATGTTCGCGCCGCACCTCAACATTCCCGAGGATCCGGCGACCGGCGCCGCCAACGTCGCGCTGATCGGCCTGCTTGCCCACCTGCGCCCGGAAGCCAACCTCGCCTTGTCGAAGACGATCGCACAGGGCGTCGAGATGGGAAGGCCGAGCATCCTGCAGGCGGAGGCGGAAAAGAAAAACGGCACGGTTATCGCGACCTATATCGGCGGTCGCTGCGTGCCGGTGATGTCAGGCACGATCGATCTGGCCTGAGCGGGTCAGAAGAACTCTTCCGGACAGGGATCGACGATCTTCCACAGATCCTTGCCGTTCCTGATCTTCTTCATCTCGGTCGTCAGCCCGCCATTGCGCTGGATCCAGTCCTTCACCGGCCGCGGGTAATAGGACATCAGGTCGGACGTTCCTTCCGAACTGGTGACCTTGATGCCGAAGGTAAACGCCTTGTCGTAATAGGCCTGATGGAAACCGAGGCTGGCGCGGGGCGTCACGCAGACCTTGTTCATCGGCACGATGCCGAACACCATGGTGCAGGCCGAATTGCAGATGCCGTCGATGATGACGCGCTCCTTGCGATCGCGGATGCGCTCGTACTTCGCCTTGTATTCGGTAACATAGCCGCCGTGATCCCTGGTGATGCGCAGATCGGCCTGCGCCGGCGACGCGGCGAGCAGCGAGAGCAACAGCAGGGGCAGTAATGTGATGCGCATGGATCGATGGAAACCGGTTTGTTGGAGGTAGAAACGACCCTCGACGGACCTTCGGCAGCACTCTGGCGATACTATGTTGGAATTTCGTTAAGCATCAAGAAAGGGCAAAAAAGGGGCATCCGAAGGCGATTTTCCCGCATCCGGCGCTGGGTGGGGCCGAAAAAGTGACGAAATACGGCTTTTCCTCGCCCTTCGCAGGCGTCAAGCCTTGTAAAGCGCAGCGCCTGCTGCGGCCAAATCCCCCCATCCATGTGACAATCGCTGGCCTATGCTGGCTACAAAACTCTGGATCGCTTCAGCTTTTGTGTACGACTAGACAGCCTGAACGGTCATTCATGAGCGTGGATAAAGTGTCATTATCCGTTCCGTTGCGAACGGGTAACCCGCCTCCTATGTCCCTTGAAACGGGAGGCATCCATGAAGCAGTCTAACCATTTCCTTGAGAACGCCGAGAACTGCGCGCGCATGGCCGAGCGCGCGCCGGACGAGCCCAGCCACAAGCGCTACCAGCGAATGGAGGCAGCCTGGCGAGCCCTCGCGACCGAGCAGGACTGGCTTGATGGCCAGATGCCGCCGGTCCGCATCGCGATCAACAATTCCGAGCGACATTCTTCGTCCGTGTGAGGCGGCGTTCTGCGGATTGGCCGCGTGCTTCACGGCCAGCGAAACTTCGATCAGAGTGAGTCGGGTGTGCGCAACGTCGAGGATTTGTCGGCGTTGCGTAATTCCTGTTCGGCGAGGTGATAAAACTCATCGTCCCTGCCCTCGGGCTTGCCAGCCTGCTCCCAAAGCTCGTAGGCGCGGTGGATGATCTGCTCTTTGGTCGGCTGTTCCATTGCAGTTCCTTTTGCGGAATGAGAAGCACAGCCCGCCGCGCCTTGGAGGTTACGATAGACGGCAGGCTGTGCAGGCCCCGTCCTGAGAAACGCAGCCCGCTAAGGAAAGTCCGTTTTTTCTTTCTTGTTCCGGACCGAAAACTCCTCTGCCAGGACGCCGCAAGGCGGGATGGCCCTCCTCGGCCAAGTCTGGTAATCGGAGCCGTCGAAAGGTGTTCCGCACCCGTTTTCAGCGTTCAGGCAAGATCCAGGAAACCGGAACCTGTCGTTAACGCATTGAAAACATTGCGCTCGTAGCTCAGCTGGATAGAGCATCGGATTTCGATTCCGAGGGCCGGGAGTTCGAATCTCTCCGAGCGCGCCATTTGTCTGCTGAATGCCCGACCAATGGCTCCCCGCCGTCACGAAAAGCCCTCTACCCCGCCAGCGCCCTCCGCAGCCGCGCGATCGCGGCCGGCAGCCCGCGGACCCTGAGGATCCGGCCAGTGGCGTCGTAATCCTCGGAGAGCACGCGGGCGTTCTCGTAGACGTCGCTGAGCAGTCCCTGCTTCGCGTAGGGCAGTATCAGCTGGTCCTCCACCATCGACGCCTCGAAGAACGAGATGATGGATTCGCGCAGGGCGGCCACGTCCTGCGCCGACGCAGCGGAGAGCAGGATAGCGTCGGGATGTTTGGCGCGCAGCGCGGCGCGATCTTGCTCGCCGACGCGGTCAATCTTGTTCAGCAGCAGCCGCGACGGCACGGTGTCCGCGCCGATCTCCTTGAGCACGCTGCGGCTCACCTCGAGCTGCGATTCGTAAGTCGGATCGGAGGCGTCGACGACGAACAGCAGCAGCGAGGCTTCCAGCGCTTCGGCGAGCGTGGAACGGAACGAGGCGACCAGATCGTGCGGCAGCTTCTTGATGAAGCCGACTGTGTCCGAGACCAGCACGAGCGGCCGGTTCTCCGGCTGCAGCGCGCGCACCGTGGTGTCCAGCGTTGCGAACAGCTTGTCCTCGACCAGCACTTCGCTGCCCGTGAGCGCGCGCATCAGCGACGACTTGCCTGCATTGGTGTAGCCGACCAGCGCGACGCGGAGCTGGTCGCGCCGGGCGGACCGGCGCTCATCGCTGTCGCGCTGGATATTCTCCAGTTGCTCTTTCAGTTCCGCGAGACGGTCGCGGACCTTGCGCCGATCGACCTCAAGGTCGGACTCGCCGGCGCCGGGTCCCTGCTGTCTTCCCCCGCCACCCGACGATTCGCGCAGCCGCGGCGAGACATATTTCAGCCGCGCGATCTCGACCTGCAGCTGGGCCTCGCGGCTATGCGCATGGCGATGAAATATCTCGACGATCACGCCGGTGCGATCGAGCACCTGCGCGCCGGTGGCCCGCTCGAGGTTGCGGGCCTGGCTTGGCGATATTTCGTGATCGACGATCACGAATTCCGGCCGCCGCTGCGGATCGGGTTCGGCGGACGTCATCGCGGCCTTGCTGTCGCCGGTGTCATCGAAGCGCTCGCGGGCCTTTGACTTGCGGGCGGGGGCCATCGATTCGACGACGCCGGTCCCACCGGTCATGTCAGCCAGTTCCTCCAGACGTCCCTTGCCGAGCACCGTGGCGCCGCCAATCTCGTCGCGCTTCTGCGACACCGTGCCGACGACCTCGTAACCGAGCGTCTTCACCAGACGGCCGAGTTCTGCGAGGCTCGCGGCATGCATGACATCATCGACGCCAGGGAGCTGGACGCCGACCAGGATCGCGCGCGGAACAGGCGGTTTGGTTTCCATGATGCGGCGCCGGCTCCGGCGCGCTCCCCGTTCTTGTCACTCGGCGATTTGCCGTGGCGACGGCGACCGGCAAAACAAGCGAATCCGGAGCGACCCGCCGCCGCTCATGTCTTGCCCATGTCTGGCATTGATCCGCAATAGCCGCCAGGCGCGCAACCGCAGTGCGGCGCGTTTACGTGGCCGCGCAGTGAACGATCGCAGGCGGCTCCGGCCAGAGTGGCCCGGCCCAAGGGCCTACCAAATGCTGCCGAAGAAACCGAATTGAGGTTGCTGTGCGACGCGCATCATCGGCTGATGCGGGGGCGCAGACCGAGCTTTGGCGACCTTGCGTTTCGGCAGCGGCTTGGCCTCCGGCTTCGGATCGTCGCCCGGCTTGAACTGGGCAAAGGATTCGCGCACACGCGCTTTCATCTCCGCAACCGGCTCGGGGACGAGGGCAGCGGCGGCAATCTCGACCGTCGGAGGAACGATGGTGGGAAGGCTGGTGTCGTAGACGACGCGCTCGGGCCATTTCCGGTCAGAGCTAATCCTGAGCGTGGGATTCCCGGCGGACGATGTGAGCGCGGCGGCGGCTGAGTTCCCTGTCGGCTCCTTCGGCGCGAAGGCGTCGACGCCGAACAGCAGGGCAAGCAGCACCCCGCCGACAAAGATAAAGTATCGCACTATCGGCATTTCTGGACCGCTCCATCCGCGCAGACGCACGGATCACTCGCTCAACCGGTGATGACGCGTTTTGTTCCTGCCGATTAGTTCGGAGGTCGCCGCAGGGGGTTCAATCAGGGGCAGCAGTTTTCCGAAGCGGTTAACTAATCGTGAACGGAGGCCAGGCCGGGCTGGCCGTCATCAGCGGGCATGTCTGAGGCCGCGGGTCGCCGGATGCGGCAGCCTGGTCGAAATTGAGGGGGATGGCATTAACGGCATGCGGTGGCTAGAAATGACGGCGCGCCGGCGGATGGCGCACAACAAGGGGGAGCAACGATGCCGATCGTCACCTGGGATCATGTCCATTTGCGCAGTCCGGATCCCGAGGCTACCGCGGCCTGGCTTGAGGATATTCTCGGCGGCGAGATCGTTCGCGGCCCCAGGCGAATCGACGTCAAGCTCGGCGGTGCCAACATATTCATCGCGCCGGTTACGGAAGGCGATGGCGTCAACGGCCCCCCGGTGACGCCCTATCAGGGGCTCGACCATTTCGGGCTGGCGGTGAAGGACATCGATGCGGTGGCCGCCGAACTCAAGGCCAAGGGTGTCGAATTCACGAGGGAGCCGACCACGCTGCGGCCGGGTGTCCGCATCTGCTTCATCCGCGGGCCGCAAGGCATCTCGATCGAACTGCTGGAGCGCGACCAAAGATACACGTAGCCACGCGCGGCACCCACGCGCTCCTGGTTCGTCCGGGGTCCGGAATTTGGCAGAAAGGGAGGGATCGCCCCGGAGATCGTGGCCGGGGATGGTGGCCGCTTGGCAAGCCGCGCGTTGACGCTGCGTGCCTTGCTTTGGCATAACGGAACTGCCGACTTCCGGGGGCCACGGACGTCCGGCACCGGGGCATCATGAAGAACGGACTGTATTCGATCCACGTCAGCCTGCAGGATGGCCGTTCGGGCAAGGGCAGCGGCGTGATCATGTTCCGGGATGGCAAGATCCACGGCGGCGATGCTTATTTGTATTACACCGGCAGCTACCTGGTGAAGGACGATACTTTCAAGGGCGAAGTCCTGGTCCAGCGTCACACCTCCAGCCCCGACGCCAGTCCGCTGTTCGGCGGGCCGAATCCGGTCGGCATCGGCGTCTCCGGCACCTTCACCGATACCCGCGGCATCATGAACGGCACCGCGCTGGTCGGAAAGGCCAGCCAGATTTTCGGCGCCACGCTGCACAAGCTTGCCGACATCGATTAGGGTTGCACCGTTCCCGGCCGTGACAAAGATCACATACCTCGAGCCGACCGCCCCCTAGGTTGCCCGCAATCAATCTCACGTCGAGATTTCCTGTGGGAGAATGCCATGCCGCCGTTCAGGGCCACCTTGCTCCGCGCCTTTCTATTAATCGGTTTCTCCGCCGGTTTGCTGGCCCCCGGGTCGATGCGATCCGCGCAGGCCCAGACGACGCCCGCGACCGAGAAGCCGGCCAGCGTCGGCACCTCCCTCGCTCTCACCGGACCGGAGCAGCGCATCGCGCTGGTGATCGGCAATGCGAAATATCAGAACACGGTCCAGCTCGCCAATCCCGGCAACGATACCAGGGCGGTCGCCCAGCTGCTGAACTCCGCCGGCTTCGAGGTGATCTCCGCAACCGATCTCAACCACAACCAGATGATCGAGGCGGTCCAGGAATTCTCCGGCAGGATTGCCGGGCGCGGCCCGAATACGGTGGCGATGGTATATTATGCCGGCCACGGCGTGCAGCTGGCGGGCGAAAACTATCTGATACCGGTCGACGCAAAAGTCTCGTCCGAGCCTGACCTCGTCAACGGCTCGCTCCGGCTGGTCGACGTGATGGCGACGCTGGAGACGATTCCGAGCCGGGTGCGCATCGTCATTCTCGACGCCTGCCGAAACAATCCGTTCCCCTCGCTCAACGACGCCGGACGCGGCCTTGCCATCGTCGACGCGCCGAAGGGCTCGATCGTGGCCTATTCGACCGCACCGGGCACCGAAGCACTGGACGGCACCGGCGACCATAGTCCGTTTACGTCGGCGTTCCTGCGGCTGGCGAACGAGAAAAATCTTCCCATCGAGCAGCTGTTCAAGCGCATTCGTCTCGACGTCGGCAATTCGACCGAAGGCCGGCAGACTCCGTGGGAAAGTTCGTCGCTGACCAGCGATTTCTATTTCTTCGGCGATACCGCCGTCGCGGCCACCAGAGCCCCGGCGCAGACGAAAATGGCTTATGCGGCAAGCGACCTTCCGTCCCGTTCCTCCCGCCAGGCCTATGAATACGTAGTGGCTGAAAACTCCATCGAGAATTATCAGGAGTTCATCCGGATCTACCCGCACGACCCGATGACCGACCGCATCCGGATCTTGCTGGGCAACCTGATGCAGGCGAAAGCCTGGCACACGGCGGTAAAGACCAATTCTCCCGTCGCGTACCAATCGTTCTACGAAAAATTCTCCAACGGTCCCTATGCCCAAAGCGCCTTGAAGATGGCGGCGCAGCCGAGGATCATTCCGCTGTCGCAGCCGACGCGGATCCTCGCGCCGGCATCGATCAAGTTCGGCGGCTTCGGTCCCGCAAAGGACAATTTCGGCCGCAACCCCGGCCCGCACGGCCTGCCGCAGGGCGGCGGAAAGATCGTCACGCTGCCGTCTCCCGGCGCCAAACCGGGCTTCGGAAACAGCGGCGCCGGCACTGGCAAGATCATCAATCTGCCCGGCAATAACGTTGGCAAGGTTGGCGAGCGGCCGACTTCGAAACTGGGCGGCTTGACCAGGGTCGAGAAGCGAACGTCGCATTCCTCTCCTCGCATTGGTGGCCATCGCGGACAGGCAGGCATCGCGAACACCGGCAGCAACCAAAGGTTTGCGACGTCGCCACAGTTCCGCGGGTCGTTCGGTCAGGCGCGGACGGGTGGTTTCAAAACGATGCGGTGAAGCCGGGATCACCGGCGAGGCTTACTCCGCGGCCTGCTCCAGCGGCGCGACCCGGGGCAGGATGATCTGGATCCTCGTCCCGCCGCCGGGTTCGGAATCGAGATCGAGCCGGCCGCCCAGCCGGTTGGTCACGATGCTGTAGACGATATGCAGGCCGAGTCCGGTGCCGCCCTGGTCGCGGCGGGTGGTGAAGAATGGAT
>NZ_JAUYQU010000079.1 GCF_030697065.1 Bradyrhizobium sp. | reverse complement strand
GATCCCGCAGGTGTCGGGCTTCGTCGCCAAGGCCGGCCGCCACGGCGTGTTCGGCTGATGCGCGAGGAACTGCATCGCTTTTTCCGGGCGGCGCGCGGCGCCGGCGTTCGGGTCAGCCCGGCGGAAAGCATCGATGCCATGAAGGCGGTGGCCGATGTGGGGTTTGCCGAGCGCGGCATCCTGCGCGACACGCTGCTGCTGACACTGGCCAAGAGCCAGGACGAAAAGCAGGCGCTCGGCGACTGTTTTGACCTGTTCTTCAGCCAGCCCGAGGTTCCGGAAGAAACCGCGCCGGAGGATGGCGCCGACAGCAAGGGCGCGGATTCCGCGCAAGGCGAGAACGAGCCGGGCGAGCCCGGCGCACCGGCACCGGAGCTTGGCGATCTCGCGCAGATGCTGATGTCGCGCGACCGCAATGCGATCGCGGCCGCGATGGCGGCGGCGTCGAATGCCGCCGCGCTATCCGACATCCGCTATTTTACCCAGCGGGGCATCTTCTCGTCGCGGATTCTGGAGCAACTCGGCATCGAGCGGCTGCGCGACGACCTCGACGCGTTGACGGCGACAAATCCCGGCGATGCCGAGCGGCTGGCGGCAGCGCTCGAGGCGCTGCGCGAAAATGTGCGCGAGGTCGTCAACCAGGCGCTCGTTCTTTACGGGCGCGAGGAAACCGAGAATCTGCGCAACGAGATCCTGCGCAACGCGCCGCTGGCCCGGCTCGAACGCCGCCAGGTGGAGCAGATGAAGGCGCTGATCCGCGCCATCGCGCGGCGGCTGCGCGAGCGTTACAGCAAGCCGCGCAAGCGGCAGCGGCGCGGCCATCTCGACACAAGGAAGACGCTGCGGCGCAACGCCGCCTGGGGCGGTGTGCCGTTCCTCACCTCCTGGAAACGCCGCCACCGCGACCGCCCGAAGATCGTGGCGATCTGCGACGTCTCGGGATCGGTGGCGCAGGTGTCCGATTTCTTCCTGCTGCTGATCCACAGCCTGCACGAGGTGGTGGACGACGTGCGCTCGTTCGCGTTCTCCGGCCATCTGATCGAGGTCTCCGGCATCCTCGACACCAAATCGCCCGAGGAGGCGATGAGCGAGATCATGTCGAAGGTCGGGTTCGGCTCGTCCGACTATGGCGGCTCATTCAAGGATTTCGAAAGGAACTTTCTCCGCAGCGTGACGCCCAAGACTACGGTGATCGTGCTCGGCGATGCCCGCACCAATAACCTCGATCCGCGCGCCGACATCCTGCGCACGATTTCAGAGCGCTCCAAGCGGCTGGTCTGGCTCAATCCGGAAGGGCGCATGGCCTGGGGCTGGGGCGATTCCGAAATGCCGCGCTA
>NZ_JAUYQU010000235.1 GCF_030697065.1 Bradyrhizobium sp. | reverse complement strand
ACGATCACGGTTCGCCCGGCGGCCGCGCCGCGCCCCGTCGCCACCACGGCCGTGCCGGGCCGCCAGGCGATGATCCTTTCGACGTCCTCGCTGTATTGATCCGGAGCCCAGGATGACCCGGCTGTCAGGCAAGCGGTTGGCGTTGGGAGTTGCGGCGCTGCTGTGCTTCTCGGCGCTGGCTCCCGCCGCGCAGGCGCAGGATTTCTTCTCGGCCCTGTTCGGCGGCATGGCCCGCGCGCGCGCGCCGCAGATCCACATGCCGTTTGCCAGCGAAGGCGGGCAATTCGCCCCGCAGCGCGAGGCCCGCCCGCGGTATGGCGTCGGCCAGGCCTATTGCGTGCGCACCTGCGACGGACGCTATTTCCCGGTCAACGGGCCGGATAAGCAGAGCCGCGCCGAGGCATGCAACAGCTTCTGTCCCGCCAGCGACACCAAGCTGGTGTTTGGCAGCAGCATCGATCATGCCGCGACGGAAACCGGCAAACCCTATTCCGAACTGCCGAACGCGTTTCGCTATCGCGAGGAACTGGTCGCCGGCTGCACCTGCAACGGCAAGGACCAGATCGGCCTCGCCCCGGTCAGTATCGAGGACGATCCGACCCTGCGGCGGGGCGACATCGTCGCCGCCGCGGATGGTCTGATGGTCGCCGGCCGTCCGGACAAGCGCGGCGCGTCGCTCAACTTCTCACCCGCCCCGGACCGCGTTCAGGCCCGCTACCAGCGCGTGCCGGTGGTGGCTCAGGAATGAGAATCGCGCTGCGGGGGTGAAATGGCGTTGCGGGGCCGTTGAAAATATGAATCCCTTGCAATAAAATAAGGTTCCGTCGCGGGAACCGGGCCGGTCCACCGGCGTTGATCAGGCAGCCATTCGCGCTTTAACGACGCCTCAGGGGATCCCCATGCTCATCAGTGCTCTCGTCACGTTTCTCGTCGTTATCCTCATTCTCTATTTGATCAATCTGCTGCCGCTCGATGGCCGCGCCAAGCAGATCGCCCGCGTCGTGGTGATCGTTATCGGCGTGATCTCGCTGCTGAAAATGCTCGCGGTATTCTAGGCCGGGCAGGACCCTCGACGAAAAAAAGCCCCGGCCGAGACCGGGGCTTTTCTGTCGGGTCGATTACTTCAGCGTCCCGAACCAGTCGTCAACATCCTTGCTGATCTGATCCTTGGCGTAGCCGTAGCGCTGCTGCAGCTTGCCTTCGAGCTGTTCACGGCGGCCCTCGATCACGTCGAGGTCGTCATCGGTCAGCTTGCCCCATTTTTCCTTGGCGGCACCCTTGAACTGCTTCCAATTGCCTTCAACCCGGTTCCAATCCATCGTCATCTCCTGTTGAGTTGCGATGGGCTGTCAACGGCCGGGCGAGCCGGACGTTCCGGAAGAAACTGCGGCGAGCCGCTGTTGGCCTGCCGCAGATTCATATCTTGCGCTCAGCCTGCTGCCTTGGCTTCCCGGCGCCGTGCCGTGAGGATGAACTCGGTGTAGCCGTTCGGCTGCTCGCGGCCCTTGAAGATCAGGTCGCAGGCGGCCTTGAAGGCGACGCCGTCGAAACCGGGCGCCATCGGCCGGTACCCGGCATCGCCCTTGTTCTGTCCGTCCACCACCACCGCCATGCGTTTCAGGGACTCCATCACCTGCTCCCTGGTGATGACGCCCTGGTGCAGCCAGTTCGCCAGGTGCTGGCTCGAGATCCTCAAGGTGGCGCGGTCTTCCATCAGGCCGACGTCGTGGATGTCGGGCACCTTGGAGCAGCCGACGCCCTGGTCGATCCAGCGCACCACATAACCCAGAATGCCCTGGCAGTTGTTGTCGATCTCCTGCTTGACGTCGTCGGGCGCCCAGTTCGACTGCGACACCGGGATGGTGAGAATGTCGGACAGTTTGGCGCGCGGGCCGCCCTTGCTCAGTTCCTGCTGGCGCGCCTGTACGTTGACCTGGTGATAGTGCAGCGCGTGCAGCGTGGCGGCGGTCGGCGACGGCACCCAGGCGGTGGTGGCGCCGGCCTGCGGATGGCCGATTTTCTGCGTCAGCATGTCCGCCATCTTGTCCGGGGCGGCCCACATGCCCTTGCCGATCTGGGCATGGCCGGGCAGCCCGTCGATCAGCCCGTTGTCGACGTTCCAGTCCTCATAGGCCTTGATCCAGGGCTGCGCCTTCATGTCGTTCTTGCGGATCATGGGACCCGCTTCCATCGAGGTATGGATCTCGTCGCCGGTGCGGTCGAGGAAGCCGGTGTTGATGAAGCAGATCCGCTTCGAGGCGTTCTGGATGCAGGCCTTGAGGTTGACCGTGGTGCGGCGCTCCTCGTCCATGATGCCGACCTTCATGGTGTTTTCCGGCAGTCCCAGCATCTTCTCGACCTGCCCGAACAGTTCGCAGGTCAATGCCACCTCGTCGGGGCCGTGCATCTTCGGCTTGACGATGTAGACCGAGCCGGTGCGGCTGTTTTTCGTCTTCGACTTGCCCCTGAGATCGTGGATCGCGAGCAGGCCGGCGACCGCTGCGTCCAGAATGCCCTCGGGAATCTCGTTGCCCGAAGCGTCGAGCACCGCGTCGGTGAACATGTGATGGCCGACATTGCGCATCAACAGCAGGCTGCGACCGTGCAGTGTGAGTTGCTTGCCGTCCGGCGTGGTATAGACGCGGTCGGGATTGAGCGCGCGCTTCAGCGTCTTGCCGCCCTTTTCGAAGTCGGCCGACAGCGTGCCGTCCATCAGGCCGAGCGTGTTGCGATAGACCAGCACCTTGTCCTCGGCATCGACCGCCGCGACGCTGTCTTCCATGTCGAGGATGGTGGAGACCGCCGATTCCAGGATCATGTCGGCGACCCCGGCCGGATCGTCCTTGCCGATCATGTGGCTGCGGTCGATGCTGACGTCGATGTGCATGCCGTTGTTGACCAGCAGGATCGCGGTCGGCGCGGCGGCATCGCCCTGGTAGCCGGCGAACTGCGCGCCGTTCTTCAGCGCGGTGGCGTTGCCGCTCTTCAGTTTGACCGCGAGCTGTCCTGCGATCACGCTGTAGGCGGTCACATCGGTGTGGCTTCCGGTCGCCAGCGGCACGGCTTCATCGAGAAAGGCCTTTGCCTTGGCGATCACCTTGTCGCCGCGCGCCTTGTTGTAGCCCTTGCCGACCTCGCCCGGATCGTGCGGGATCGCGTCGGTGCCGTAGAAGGCATCGTACAGGCTGCCCCAGCGGGCATTGGCGGCGTTGAGGGCGTAGCGCGCGTTGGTGAGCGGCACCACCAGCTGCGGCCCGCAGATTTTTCCGATCTCTTCGTCGACGTTGGCGGTTTCGACCGTCCGGGTCGCCGGCTCCGGCAGCAGATAGCCGATCTCCTTCAGGAACGCTGTATACGCATTCATGTCGAACGGCTTGCCCTTGTTGGCGCGGTGCCAGCCGTCGATCTTTGCCTGCAGGGTGTCGCGGAAGGCGAGCAATTCACGGTTTTTCGGCGCGAGTTCCTGCAGGATGGCGGCGAGCCCTGCCCAGAACGCGTCAGGCGAAATCCCGGTCTTGGGGGTCGCCTCCCCGGCGATGAAATCGAACAGAACGGGGGCGATCTTCAGTCCATGGGCATCGATACGATTCATGAGGGGCTTTCCCGGCAGGAAACGGCGGTTACAGGCTGTTTTCAGGAATGAACACAGCAAAAAGCGCGCCAAGGGGCAATTTCTGCGGCCCTTTTAGCCATAAAGCCGGGCGGATGAGAAGGCCCCAAAGGGCCTCGAATGCCCTAGATATTGGCGGCGAGATCGACCAGTTCATCGAACAGAATGCCGGATCGTGCCAGCATCCGCTCGATCTCGTCAGTGGCGTCGGGGACCGGGCGCGTCGAGGTGTCGATAACAAGTTCGCAGCCGTTCGGTGGCTGGTAGTCGTTGCCGGTGCCGGTGAAGCCCTGCAGCGCACCAGCGCGCGCCTTGACGTAGTGGCCCTTGGGATCGCGGCTTTCGCAGACTTCAACCGGGGTCGCGACATAGATTTCGCGGAACACGGTGTCGGCGATGCGGCGCGCCGCGGCGCGGTCGTCGCGCGCGGGCGAGACCGCGGCGACGATGGCGATGTGGCCGTTGCGCGCCAGATGGGTGGCGACTTCGGCGAGACGGCGAATGTTCTCGCTGCGGTCTTTCGCGGAGAAGCCGAGGTCACCGTTGAGGCCGGCGCGCAAGGTGTCGCCATCCAGCAGAATGGGCGAGCCGCCGGTGGTGAACAACCGGCGCTCCAGCGCGCGCGCCAGCGTCGATTTACCGGAGCCCGGCAGTCCCGTCAGCCAGACCACCGCACCGCCGTGACGGTAGCGCGCCGAGCGCTCGTCGGGGCGCAGCGCGGATTCCACCGGGACGATATCGACGGGAATGGCGCGCTGGCCGAAATCGACCGACAGCACCAGCCCGCCGCCGGCAATGCGGCCGTTGAGTTCGATGACGAGGCGGCCGGTGCGCGGGTTGTCGCTGTAGGGATCGGCGGCGATCGACTGCGCCAGCGCGATATCGATCTCGCCGACATGGTTGCGCGCGATCGCCCTGGTCTCGACGCTCGCGAGTTCGCCGGGGTCGACCGCCTTCACGATCGCGACCACGGTGGCGCGGGTTTCCCGTGTGCCGAGCCGGACCAGAATCGAGGCGCCTTCCACCAGCGGCTTGTCGTGCAGCCAGAAGATCCGCGCCCGAAGCCGCCGCGTGTCGCGCGGCGTGCTTCCGACATGGGCGATGACGTCGCCGCGTTCGACGAACAATTCGCGGTCGAGCGTGATGCCGACGGAGCGGCCGGCGCCCTGGCTTTCCGGCATAGGGGTGACCGGCCAGCTCTCGACGGTCCTGATCCTGGCGATCTTGCCCGCGGGCAGGATGACGATCTCGTCGCCGGCGGCAAGGCTGCCGGAT
>NZ_JAUYQU010000143.1 GCF_030697065.1 Bradyrhizobium sp. | reverse complement strand
AGCGAGCACTAGGACGACGAACGCAACGGCTCGTCATGGCCGGGCTTGACCCGGCCATCCACGTCTTCGAGCGCGCGAAATCATAGAGCGCGCTCAGGCCGCACTCCCAAATCTCTCACAGCTGTTCCCGGTAGCGCGCCTCGACCGCGGCCTGGCTTTCCGGCTCGCCGAGGCTGGTCTGGTCGTGGATCACCTGGCTGATGCTCGGAAGCATCGATCGTTCGACCCGGGTCTCCGGCGACCACAGCTTCGAGCGCATCAGGGCCTTGCCGCAGTGGAAATAGGCCTCGAGCACGCTGACAACGAGCGCCGCGCGCGGCAGCTTGCCGAACTCGACCATCGAGGCCAGCAGATCCGGATCCGCCGAGACCTTGCCCTTGCCTCCGACCCGCAGCGTCTCGTCGATGCCCGGCACGAAGAAGATCAGCTGCACGAAGCCCGAGCCCTCGACGATATTGCGAAAGCTGTCGATCCGGTTGTTGCCGGAGCGATCCGGCATCAGCAGCCGGTTCGGTCCGGCGACGTGGACAAAGCCGGGATTGCCGCCGCGCGGCGAAGCATCGACGCTGCCGTCGGAGCCGGAGGTGGCAAGCACGCAGAACGGCGACATCGCGATGAACTTTTGCGCATGCGCGTCGATCTCGGGCCGCGCCTTGGCGATCACGCGCGGCGAGGGATCAGGATAGATCGCATTGAGGTCGCTGGCGGCAAAGTCGGTCAAGGGAATCTCCTGCGAACATCATTCATCGTGAGGTGTCGAGCATAACATCGGGATGCTGCCGCCGCCACGGCCAGTCGATGACGCCGGCGCCGTACAGCGCCCACCAGATGATGACGGGCTGCAACGCCAGCCTTGGACCGTGATAGAGCCAGCTGCTTGCGATGTAGGGCAGGTCGATGCCGTCGATTGCGTGCTTGAAATTGGCGGGCCAGACGCACAGCGCATAGGCCGCCAGCGCCACGCCGGCCCACCAGCGCAGCGGCCTGGTCACCAGCGCGACGGCGCCGGCGATCTCGCATAATCCGGTGACGAGGATGAGCTGCGGCGCCAACGGGACCCAGGACGGCGTGATCGCGAGCAGCTTGTCCGGCGCCGCGAGATGCGCAACGCCCGCCGCCGCGTAGAACACGGCAAGGATCCAGCGCATCACCGCGCGGCGGCTATCGGAACACGCGTGCTGTGGGACGGAAGGCATGCGCAGGGTTAGCATGTCCGGTGACATCGGGCCATGCGGTCCGATCCTGGGCCAGCACGGCGGCTATTTCGTCACCAGGTCGCCGAACAGGGTGTAATTGGCTTTCGGACCCTGCATCACCAGCGTCCAGTGCGAAAAATCGCTGGCGCTGGTGCAGCTGTTGCCGCCGCCCTGCAGGATCAGGGTGAGCAGCTGGCGGGGCGCGATCCCCGGCCGGAATACGCCGCTGCCGGCGGCGGGTGCGGTGAGTTTCCATTCCTTGTAAAGAACGGGCCCTTGCCCCTTGTCGGGGCGGTCGCGCGGGTCGACCTCGAATACCGACATTGTTTTCGGACGGGCCATCGACAGCATGCCGGTGCGGCCGAGCTTGTCGCGGAACGAGAGCTCGAGCCGGTCGTCCAGCCATCTTGCCGAGAGTTCGTAACTCCCCGACGGCGTCGCAATGCCCTCGATTTCGGCGGCGTCGCCTTCGCCCGCGAACAGCGTGGCCTTGCCGGCAAAGCGCAGGCTCTCGATCTCCTGTCGCTTGCCGGAATCCAGCGCGACAGTGGCGACGTTGCGCTGGCCTTGCTGGGTGCAGCAGGCGCAGGCGAATGCCGGCGGGGTGGTGCTGAAGAAAACGGCGATTGCCAGCGACAGCGACAGCACCAAAGCAAGGATGCGGCAGCGGCGGATCGCGGGGGTCATCGCCTGGCCTTCCCGCTGGCTTCTACCGCTTGTCTTCGACGTCGGTGTCGGGACGGTCGCTGCCCGCGGCGGTTTCGGTATGCCATTTGCCGTCGGCGGTCTCGTATTCGATCGCCTCGGTGCGGCCGGGCACGCGCTGCTCGGCGGCGGCCCGCTTGGCGGCGGCCAGCGCCACGGCATGGCTGGGAAACGGTTCCGAAAATACGCCGTTGACGGTGTAGGCCCAGCCGCCGTCGTGCTCGACGATCTTGTAGGTGACATGGCTCATGTGGAACTCGCTTCCTGGCTGGCGCGCGGGGATGATCGCCGCCCATTCTATGACAAGATGGGGTCGCGCTGTAGGGTTTGCTACCGGTACTTCGTCCTCGGTTCGGGTGACGCGGTCACCGACCGGGGCCGGGACAGGGAGAAGACAAATGTGCCGCAACATCAAGACGCTGTTCAATTTCGATCCGCCCGCGACCGGCGACGAGATCCACGCTTCCGCGCTGCAGTTCGTGCGCAAGCTGTCGGGCTTCAACAAGCCGTCGCAGGCCAATGCCGAGGCGTTCGACCGCGCGGTCGCCGAAATTTCCGATTCGGCCCGGCGGCTTCTGACCTCGCTGCACACCCACGCGCCGGCGCGCGACCGCGAGACCGAGGCGGAGAAGGCCAGGGAGCGGTCAAGGCTGCGGTTCGGCTGAGCCGCAGCGCGCGTTGCGTGACGCGCCTCACGGTGCGACGGCGCGGAGGCGGGGCATGATGGCGGCACACGTTCAGCCGTCGGAGCACAGCCATGAACCCGATCACCCGATTGAAACTCAGTTCCGTCCTGTTCACGGTGTTGTGGACCGGCGGCATGGTGTGGTGGAGCGGGGCGTATGATCCCGCCAATATCATCATCCTGTCGGTCTGCGGCGCCGTGGCCGGCTATTTCTGGTACCGCGCGATGCGCTGGCAATTCCGGCTGATGGGCATGCTGCCGCGCAACGGACAGTGAACCGGCGCGGGCAGGCTACTTCTTGTCCTTGTGCTTGTGCCGCTTCTTCTTTTCCTTGCGATCGTCGTCATCGTCGTCGTCGCCGTCATCATCGCCCTGTTCGGCCGCAGCAAGCGCCTCGCGTTCGGCAGCCTCGCGTTCCGCGGCTTCGCGCTCGCGCGTCCGCTTGTAGTCCTCATAGGCGTCGAACAGCAGATGCAGCCACGGCATCACCTGTTCGATCGACGGCAGTTGTCCCGGCGGTCCGGCTTCGCCGCGCGGCCCCGGCTCGCCCTGCGGGCCGGGCTTGCCCTGCACGCCGGGCTCGCCACGGGGACCTTGCGGACCGGGCTTGCCTTGCGGCCCGGCCTCGCCCTGCGAACCGGGCTTGCCCTGTGGACCGGGCTCGCCACGGGGGCCCTGTGGACCGGGCTTGCCTTGCGGGCCCGGCTTGCCGCGCGGACCTTCCAGTCCGGGCCGGCCGGGATGCCCTTGCGGGCCGGGGCGACCCGGCTCGCCGCGCGGGCCCTGCGGCCCCTGTTTGCCCTGCCGAATAGCGCGATCGTCTGCCACTTGCCCACTCCCGAGATGATTTCGAGGCGATTTCTACCAGACCTGTGATGACAGCAGCAATTGCGCCGATGGCGCGGGCGGATCTGATCAACATCAATCGTCGCGGCGTGTCCCTCGCGCTAACCCCTGTCCCACATGACCGGCAGATTGAGCAGTCCGCGAAACGCCCAGCCGCCGATCCGCACCGGCTCGCTTTCGTCGAGCCGCAAGCCCTTCAACCGCGCGAACACGCTCGGCAGCGCCACGTCGGCGACCATCGCGCGCGAGGCAAAGGCGCCGGCGCAGTAATGCGGGCCGGCGCCGAACGCGATGCTCTTCTGGGTGTTGCGGGTGACGTCGAAGCGATCGGGATCGGCGAAGCAGGCTTCGTCGCGATTGGCCGAGCCGAACATGAAGAACACCCGGTCCTCCGGCTCGAAATCGACGCCGCCATAGGACCAGGGTTTGGCGACCCGGCGCGGCGACATCCCGATCGGCGCGATCCAGCGGGCATATTCCTCGAACACGTCGAGCCATGACGCCTTGCCCTCGCGCACCAGCGCCAGCTGCTCCGGATGCGTCAGCAGCGCCCAGATCGTGCCGGCAATGGCGTCGCGCGGCTCGTTCTGGCCGCCCGAGATCGCCAGCTTGATATTGGCGCGGATGCTGTCGAGCGGCATGGAGGCGGCCAGCAGCACGCTGAGGATCGAGCTGTCGGGATGTTTCGTCAGCACCGGGATCATGTCGTCGATCGCGGCATCGATCCCGGCGGTGGCGGCGTGGCAGCGCGCTTCCACCTCCTTGTTGCCGGTATAGTTGGCGATGCCGTCGATCATCGCCTGCGACCACGCGTCCATGTCCGCAAAGCGCATGTTGGTCAGGCCGGTGACGTTCTTCAGGCATTCGGCCGACAGCGGCAGCGCGAACGCCTTGCAGAGATCGGCGGCGCCGCACGGCGCCAGTTCGTCGAGGATGCGGTCGGCATGGGCCTGGAACTGGCGGCGCCAGGTGTCGCGCACGGTGCGCGGCGACACCGAGGGAAACATCGCGGCGCGCTCGGCCATGTGCGCCTCGCCGTCCTTGCGCATCATGTTGTGGCCCATCAGCGTGTTCATCAGCCCGGCCGGCTGATGCGAGGAGAACACGTCGATGCGCTTTTCCTGGCTGAAGATGTCGTCGCGCCGTGTGAACACCGTGGAGCCGAGTTGCGGCACGAACGCGATCGGCGCGTCCTTCCGCATCTTCGCCAGCGCGGGGTAGGGATCGGCCCAGAAGCTGGCGACGTCGATGTCGAAATGCGGGGCGTTGGACATGGGGGAGAAACCTCTGGCTGTTGGGCTTATCGCATGTTTTTCAGCCGTCATTGCGAGCGAAGCGAAGCAATCCATCCTTCACCGAACTCGCTGCCCGATGGATTGCTTCGCTTCGCTCGCAATGACGGTTTCGTGCGCCTAACGCGTGCGGCCTCAAATCGTCCGGTAGCCGCCATCGACCATCACCATCGAGCCGCTGACATAGGCCGACAGATCCGAGGCAAGGAAGATCGCGGGTCCCACGATGTCCTCCGGCTTGCCGGGGCGCCCGAGCGGGGTGTGGTCCATGAACACCCGGACCAGGTCCGGATTGGTGGCGCGCACCTTCTCGTTCAGCGGGGTCTCGATGAAGCCGGGGCCGATCGCATTGGCGCGCACGCCGTCCTTGCCGAGTTCGGCGGCGAGCGCCTTGGTGAAACCGAGCACGCCGTGCTTCGAGGCGGTGTAGGCCGGCGAACTCGGCGTGCGCAGATGCACAAAGGACTGGATCGAGCCGATGTTGACGATGCGCCCCTTGCTGGCGCGCAAGGGGGCCAGGAACGCATAGGTCACGTTGAAGACGCCGGTGAGGTTGATGGCGATGATGTCCTCCCAGTCGCCGATCACCGCCTCCGCCGCGCCCAGCAGGCCGTTGCGCCGGGCGATGCCGGCATTGTTGACGAGGATCGAGACCTGCCCGACGGTGTCGGCGATCTTCTTCGCGACCGCGACGCAGTCGTCGCGCCTCGTCACGTCGAGCGCGAAACTCTCGGCCTTGCCGCCGCTGCCGCGGATTTCCCGCGCGGCTTCGGCCGCGGCCTTCTCGTTCATGTCGAGCAGCACCACCCGCGCGCCCTCTTTGGCATAGCCTGCCGCGATCGCGCGTCCGATTCCGGACGCCGCGCCTGTGACGACCGCGATGTGGTTTTCGAGAAGGGGCATGGGGTTTCCTCAGGTGTTTTTGATTGTTGGGTCCGGACAAATTAATTCAAGTTCGAGCATTCGGAAACGGAAAGCTTTACCGGAGCGCTGTATGAATTCGCCCAGGTAAGGCATCATGGACAGCAAACCAGGCGAATGGCAGCTCGATGTCGAGCGGATCTGGCAGGCCGACGCGCCTGACTGGAGCGAAGCCGCGCGCCTCGCCGACGTGATGGCGCGGACCGCCGCCGAACTGCTGCTGCGGCAGGCGGCCACCCAGGCGCTGCCGATCCTGCGCCACGCCGCGCTGGAGCCCGCCGACCCCGCCATCACCGACGCCGCGCGGCGCCGGCTCGGCATCATCCGCGAAGTCCTGCACGGGCTCACCACGCCGAAATTCGGCCGGCGCGACCTCCCGGTGAAGGAGCCGGCGCCGGAGGAGGTGCACCGGCAACTCCTGGGCCTGCCGCTCGACCGCCGGCTGTCCGCGCCGGAAATCCACCGTGCGTACAAGCGCGCCGCCAAATCCGCGCATCCCGATGCCGGCGGCAGCGCGCAGGCGTTCCAGGCGCTGTCAGCGGCGCGCGAAGCGCTGATCGCGGAAGTGCGGTTCAGCCGGGGGTAGTGACGGAAATGGGCACGGTGCGATCATGCGCGCGTGCCCATCTTCTCCGCCGATCAAACCGTATTTTCGGAGCGAGCCGTGAGCTCGGCGCCCGGATATTGAATGAGTGTTCGGGCGCCGCATCCGGTTCAACGCGGCGGGCGCGGACCCCCGCCGTGGAACCCGGCTTGGACGCGGTGCCGTTAGCCGATCCGGGCCGCGCTTGGTATTGTGACCGCAGCGATTCGCTGCGCCCCCGCACCGCCCGCCCACAATTCCCGGAGGGAACCCGTCCATGACCATCTCGTCCGCCATCCGCGTCGCGCTGCTTGCGCTGACGGCTTTCGCCGGCACGGCCCTGTCCTCCGCCTCTCATGCCGACGAGGGCAGGGTGCAGCTCACCATCTACAAGGCGGGCTGGGTGATCGGCGGCTCCGGCGGCAGCGGCACGCTGTCGTTTCGCGGACGCAATTACGCGCTGTCCGCCGGCGGCCTCGACTACGGCCTGGTGTTCGGCGGCTCCAAGACCGTGCTGCGCGGCCGCGTCAGCAACATCAACCGCGCCTCCGACGTCGCCGGCGTCTATGGCGCGGCCGGCGCCGGCCTCGCGGTCGGCAGCGGTGCCCGCGCCATCGTGCTGACCAACCAGAAGGGCGCGATCCTGGAACTGTCCGGCCGCCAGACCGGCCTGATGGCGAATGTGGATCTCAGCGGCCTCGCGATAACGCTGAAGTAGGGGGTGGAGCGTAGGGTGGGCAAAGCGCAGCGTGCCCACCACCTTCCTGCCGAAATCAAGAATGGTGGGCACAGCGCGAAGACGCGCTTTTGCCCACCCTACGTCAGGTGGTCGCATCGCCATGACCCGTCATCCTCCGCCACCGGGTCTCGCCTTTGGCGAGCCCGATGACAGGCTCCAGCGGAGGATCCAGTACGTCGCGGCCTGTCTATTCCACCACTACTGTCTCTGAATACTGGGTCACCCGCATGCGCGGGTGATGACAACCGAGATTATAGCAACAAGCACGCGTCCGTGTTGTCGCGGCGCCCGGCTTCGCCCAGGGCCGATCCGCCATCCGGGCGCGCCATGTCGCGCGGGCGCCGGCTGGTGACGCGAAACAGCGTGTGCACCGTGTTGCCGACCGTGGCGCAGCCGCCGCGCATGTTGGGAAGAATAAGGACCGCTTCGTTCATAGTGATGCTCCCGTTGTTGCTGCCGGGACAATGTGCGGACACTTGTTTGGTTCGCGGTAAGGTATGGGTATGGTTGAGAATGTGTGAAGGGCTCGCAGGAGGGAGCGGGCGCTCGACGTCGGGTGAAAACAGGATCACCCGATCCTTTGCGGTGCACGGCGCGGCAGTTCGTTCGCCGAACCCCAGCTTGCCACCCAGCCTTTCACGTCGTGCAGTCCATCAAACCCATTGCAGCTAAGACAAGAAAAGGGCCGGGGGGTCGCCCGGCCCTTGCGGGTTTGATGTAATGACCAGTTGGGACGAGGAGAAGGTCTACAAAACCCGATTGCTCTCCTTCACCTTCTCCGCATCCAGGTAAACCTGCCCGCCCATTTCCTTGAACTTGGCGGACATCGTCGCCATGCCGTCCTCGATCACGCCGGACATCGTCATCCCCACGTTACCACCCGCGACCGCGCGCTTGTCGGGGTCGTTCAGCGTTGCCGCATAATCCCGCACGTCCTGGGTGATCTTCATCGAGCAGAATTTCGGGCCGCACATCGAGCAGAAATGCGCGACCTTGTGGGCGTCCTTCGGCAGCGTCTCGTCGTGGTAGGCGCGGGCGGTTTCGGGGTCGAGGCCGAGGTTGAACTGGTCTTCCCAGCGGAAGTCGAAGCGGGCGCGGGAGAGGGCGTCGTCGCGTAGTTGCGCGGCGGGGTGGCCCTTGCCGAGATCGGCGGCGTGGGCGGCGATATTGTAGGTGATGACGCCGACCTTGACGTCGTCGCGGTTGGGAAGTCCCAAGTGCTCCTTCGGCGTCACGTAGCACAGCATGGCGCAGCCGAACCAGCCGATCATGGCGGCGCCGATGCCTGAGGTGATGTGGTCGTAGCCGGGGGCGATGTCGGTGGTCAGCGGCCCCAGGGTGTAGAACGGCGCCTCGCCGCATTCCTTGAGTTGCTTGTCCATGTTGATCTTGATCTTGTGCAGCGGCACATGGCCGGGTCCCTCGATCATGACCTGGCAGCCCTTCTTCCACGCGATCTGCGTGAGTTCGCCGAGCGTCTCCAGTTCGGCGAACTGGGCGCGGTCGTTGGCATCGGCGATCGAACCCGGCCGCAGGCCGTCGCCGAGCGAGAACGAGACGTCGTATTTGCGCATCAGGTCGCAAATCTCTTCGAAGTGCGTGTACAGAAAACTTTCCTTGTGATGCGCCAGGCACCACTTCGCCATGATCGAGCCGCCGCGCGACACGATGCCGGTGACGCGGTTGGCGGTGAGGTGGATGTAGGGCAGCCGCACGCCGGCGTGGATGGTGAAATAATCGACGCCCTGTTCGCACTGCTCGATCAGCGTGTCCTTGTAGAGCTCCCAGGTCAGTTTTACGGGATCGCCGTCGCACTTTTCCAGCGCCTGGTAGATCGGCACGGTGCCGATCGGGATCGGGGCGTTGCGCAGAATCCATTCGCGCGTGGTGTGGATGTTGCGCCCCGTCGAGAGGTCCATCACGGTGTCGGCGCCCCAGCGGATCGCCCACACCATCTTGTCGACTTCCTCCTCGACCGACGAGGTGACGGCGGAGTTGCCGATATTGGCGTTGATCTTGGTGAGAAAATTGCGGCCGATGATCATCGGCTCGAGTTCGCCATGATTGATGTTGCAGGGGATGATGGCGCGGCCGCGCGCGATCTCGCTGCGAACAAACTCCGGCGTGACGAAGGCCGGCACCGCGGCGCCAAAGCTCTCGCCGTCGGCGATGGAAGCCTCGGCGCGCTCGAGCTGCACCTTGCGGCCGAGGTTTTCGCGGGTGGCGACGTAGATCATCTCCTTGGTGATGATCCCGGCGCGGGCGAATTCCAGTTGCGTGATCATGTGATCGCCGACGCCGCGCAGCGGCCTGTGGTGCGCGGTGAAGGATTTGGCGGCATGCGCCGCGCCGACATTGCCATTGTCTTCCGGCTTGATGTCGCGGCCCTGGTATTCCTCGACGCCGCCGCGCTCTTTCACCCATGCGATGCGGCCGCGCGCCAGCCCGGCATTGACGTCGATGGTCACGGACGGATCGGTGTAGGGCCCCGAGGTGTCATAGACCGGCAGGTCCGGCTCGCCGGCGCCCTTGCTCAGGATGATCTCGCGCAGGGGCACGCGCAGGTCCGGCGCCTCGTCGGGCGTCACGAAGATCTTTCGCGAGGACGGCAGCGGCCC
>NZ_JAUYQU010000090.1 GCF_030697065.1 Bradyrhizobium sp. | reverse complement strand
GGTCAGGAGCGCCATCCGCGTCCACCGCATCCCCGTCCCGCACTGGTGACCTTGCGCAACGCCCCTTGTGGATGGGACGGGATGGCCAGACATATAGCCTGATCATGATTTCTGGTAAAAAGAATTATTTTTGCGCGCGGGGCTTGACACGGATTCCGATAAACCGAACTGATTTGCCCGTCGGGGTCGGCTGACCGAACCAGCCTCTAGTCTTCTGTATTCCAGATGATAGGGTATCGTCATTCGCAGGATGACCGGTGAGGGCGCCATGGGATGGTTTGACCGGCTGTTTGGAAGCACACTCATTGCCAGGTTCAGAAGGAAATCGCGGGCACCGACCGACCCTGATCTCCTGAAGATTGCCAAGGACCGAAAAGGGCATATTTCACGCAAGGCCGTGAGGGATGAATACAATCGGCTGGTCCTGGAGAAGTACGCGCAGGACAAGGCCTGATTGGCTTCATTTACCCCGCGGCCTCGTCACTGGTCTCGCGCCAGCTTGCGGCGGCCCCAGTGATGCTCCCTCGCGGTGGTGTCGAACACGCGCTCGATGTGGCGGTTCAACGCCTGCAGCATGCCCATGCGGGCGAACTCGATCGGTCCGCTTTTATTGGCCGCCTGCATCAGGCATTGCGCGGCGGTCTGCCATTCCGTCGCTTGATGCTCGGTCTTCGGCAGCCGGGCGATGTAATTTCCCGCGTCGCGCAGCGTGATCAGCGCCCTGCCTTTCGGCACCACGATCGGCTCGTCAAAACGCTCATTCCAGGACACGCACGCAACTCCGCAACAGAACCGGGATTCAAGCGGGGACTTCCGGTTTGGTTCCGAACTGCAGCGGGCTGTGACGAAACGGCCCCGGCGCGTGGGGCTGGAGCGCGCCAGGGCCAGAATAGAACAGCGGCGCGAGACGACCGGCGTTCGCGATGACGCAATCACATCGCCCGGGGTTCCCGCTGCTCAATTCTGCACAGGATAAGCGAATTCGCGCCGCAGCCCGACCGGTAGGCGCTGCCGCGGTTCCCGGCACCAACCGCTAGCGAATTTGCGCGGACCCGCAGGCTCCGCTGTAATGCGCCGATGAGCACCAAGTCACGCGAGGTCATCTGGGGCAGCCGCATCCGGGGCGCGAAGATGCATGCCGCGCACGCGCGCGAAGCGGCGACGAAAGCCGTGCGCGAGGCCGACCGCGCCGAGGCGGCGGCCTGGTCGGTGCGGATGGAAGGCTATGGCGGCCCGGCGCAGCCGGCGCCGACGATCGCGCAATGCCTCAATGGCGGCCTCGGCTGGCTGGAAGTGGAGTGCAACCGCTGCAGGACCCGCGCGAGCCTGCCGCTTAACGCCATCCGCCGCCCGCGCGACACGCCGCTGTGGAAACTGGAAGCGTCGCTGAAATGCCGCGCCTGCCGCAAGGGCCACACCGCGCCGCCGGTGCACATGATCAAGCTGACGGCGACGCGGGAGATCACGCCGTACCAGTGGGTGCATCCGGAGGAGGAGAGGTGAGCTCTCTGTTTGCATTCGCCCGGCGGCGACATCGAGACGAAGCGGGCATCCACGCTCAGGGACGCGTGACCGCTTCCATGATTTCCTTCGGGCGCCGCTTGATCGCCAGCAAATAGGCCAATGCGGGAGCATCCGGCATGCGCCGCCCCTGCTCCCAGTTCTTCAGCGTGGAAAGCGGAATACGATATGCCGCGGCGAAGTGATGCTGCGACATCCGCAGCGAAAGACGGATCGCCTTCACATCCGGCAACTCGATTTTGGATACGCGCAAACCGCGAACCTTCTTGCCGGCGGCATGCTTTGCCGCCTGCTGCATGCTTTCGATCAACTCCTTTCCAAACTTGCCCATTTCTTTGGTCCTTCTCTCTCCGCGATTCAACTCTTCAGGATGGCCGCGAGCTTTCGAACGGCCTTCTTTTCGTCCGCCGTGAGGTTTTCCTGGCGTGCCTTCGCGTAGACCATCAGCAGATAGAGCGGGCGGTCGCCGCCATGGCAAAAATAGATCACCCGCGCGCCGCCGCGTTTGCCGGCACCGGGCCGCGTCCATCGGATCTTCCGCACACCGCCGGTTTCGGGGATCAGATCTCCCTCGTCCGGATTGCGCGCGATGAAATCAATGAAGGCCTCCAGTTCGGAAGCGTCCCAGATTTCCCGGGCTTGCCGGCCGAACAGGGGCGTTTCCACCACGGTGATCAATCGTCGTGCCACGCCGGGTACTATACGCCAATGGCGTCCAAAGCTCCAGAGAAAAGACGCCATTCTTCCGCGCGATCGCTGCCGAAAGCGGTCAAGTGGGCTGTACCGGCCGCGTAACCGCAGCCGCGAAAACGGACCGCTGGGGCAGTTCTTGACCCTCATCCGGGGTGTGTGATTGACTGCCGTGCGTCTTTTTCCAGGGAGTTAAGCATGAAGAAAATCATTCTTGTTGGTTTTGCCATCTTCGCCGTCTCTACCTCTGCCGCCTTGGCGGCCAAGAAGCAGAAACCCGCTGCCGCCCCTGCGGCCACGGCAAGCCCTGCTCCGATGATCAAGGCCAGTGCCGCCGATCTCGCGCTTTACAAGAAAAGCCAGGTCGAATCCGGCATGATGAAGAAGAAGAAGTAGTCACACCGATCGATCGTTCCGGTCCCGTCAGCGCCGCCGTCCGCCGGATGGCGGCGCTGTTTTATTTCCGGCCATCCTGCCTGACCCGATTGTCGCCATCGGATCGCCCCTTCCAACTGAAATCCGCGCACGCCCGCACCGCCTTGCCACGCATGCCTCAACGGCCGGCAGTCAATCCGCTACCGATTGGACAGGGTCCCCACCCGGTGCTTCGCGCCACCTCCAATCAAGGGGAGGGACAAGAATCCCCCTTCATTTCCTTGTCATTTCGCCCCTTTGGGGCTAGAACCCCGCCACGTCCGCAGCCCCCGCACCCCTGGAGGCTTGCTGCGGCGTTGAACGGGGCCGCGATGCGGCCTTTAACTTTTTGAAAACAAGGACTTAATCAGATGGCGACCGTCAAGGAATTGAAGGCGACCACTCGTCCGGCAGGCGGCAAGGGGGCCGCACGGGCAGAGCGTCGCGCCGGGAGAGTTCCCGGAGTGATCTATGGCAACAACCAGCCCCCCGTGACCATCTCGGTCGACGACACCGAACTGCGCCTGCGCATCCTGGCCGGCCGGTTTCTCACCACGATTTACGACATCGACCTCGAGGGCAAGAAGCACCGCGTGATTCCGCGCGACTTCCATCTCGATCCGGTGCGGGATTTCCCGATCCATGTCGATTTCATGCGGCTCGGCGAAGGCGCCACCATCCGCGTCAGCGTTCCCCTGCATCTCCAGAACGCCGAAACCGCGCCTGGCGTGAAGCGCGGCGGCGCCGTCAACATCGTCACCCATTCGATCGAACTGGAATGCTCGGTCGACAACATTCCGCAGTATATCGAGGCCGATGTCGGCGGGCTGGAAATCAGCCACTCGCTGCATCTGTCCGACATCAAGCTGCCGACCGGCGTGAAGTCGCTGTCGCGCGAGGATGTCACGCTGGTGACCATCGTGCCGCCGTCCGGCTACGCCGAAGAACTCAAGGCGGCTGCGGCGGCCGCGGCTGGCGGTGCGGCGGTGCCGGGTG
>NZ_JAUYQU010000077.1 GCF_030697065.1 Bradyrhizobium sp. | reverse complement strand
GCCGACGCCGACCGAGGCGTTGGCGCCGACGCCGCCGTAATTGCCGGCGAGCGCGCCGCGGCCCACCCGCCGCGTCGGCGCGTTCACCGCCCAGACCAGCCGGGTCTGGTCGGTGAAGCCGAGATCGAGGCCGTAGCGGCGCACGGTGGCGAGATAGGGTTCGGGACGGCGGCCCTCGCCCTGGAACACGCATTCGAACGTCGTGACCGAGCCGACCACGAAGCCGACATTCTGGCCGCCCTGGCATTGCAGGAGCCCCGCGCGCACCTGCGGCTGCGCGTGGGCGCCGGCGATCGAAACGCCGAGCGCGGCGATGGCAATGGTTGGAACCCGCATCAATCTGATCTCCGCTGACTGTGTTTGCGGAGCGACAAGAAGAAAACGGCTTGTTCAAAACAAGAAAGCGCCCTGTCCGAAACAAGGCGCTTCCGGGGAACCGACATTAAACCGTCACGACTGCGATGGCGACGTGATGTGACTATCGCAAATTGCCGCAGAAGCGCTGGATGCGCTTGCAGGCTTCCTCGAGATCAGAGGTTTTTGTCGCGTAGGAAATCCGGAACGCCGGGCCGAGCCCGAACGCCGAGCCCTGCACCACCGCGACGCCTTCATTCTCCAGGAGCTCGGTGACGAAATCCTCGTCATTGGCGATCACCTTGCCGGACGGCGAGGTCTTGCCGATGGTGCCGGCGCAGGACGGATAGACGTAGAACGCGCCTTCCGGCCGCGGGCAGTCGATGCCGCTGGCCTGGTTCAGCATCGACACCGCGAGGTCGCGCCGCTCCTTGAACACCTTGTTGTGCGCGGGGATGAAATCCTGCGGACCGTTGAGCGCCTCGACCGAGGCCCATTGCGAAATCGACGAGGGGTTCGAGGTCGACTGCGACTGGATGGTCTGCATCGCCTTGATCAGCTCGGCGGGACCGCCGGCATAGCCGATCCGCCAGCCGGTCATGCAATAGGCTTTCGAGACGCCGTTCACCGTCAGGGTGCGGTCGTACAGTTTCGGCTCGACCTGCGCCGGCGTGGTAAAGACAAAATCGTCATAGACCAAGTGCTCGTACATGTCGTCGGTCATCACCCAGACGTTGGGATGCTTCAGCAGCACGTCGGTGATCGCCTTCAGTTCGGCGCGGGTATAGGCCGCGCCGGTCGGGTTCGACGGCGAGCACAGGATGATCCATTTGGTCTTCGGCGTGATCGCCTTCTCCAGCGCCTCGGGCTTCAGCTTGAAGCCGTCGGCCGCGGTGCAGATCACCGGCACGGATTCGCCGCCCGCCAGCGCCACCATTTCCGGATAGCTCACCCAATAGGGCGCGGGAATGATGACCTCGTCGCCCGGATTGATGGTGGCCATCAGGGCGTTGTAGAGCACCTGCTTGCCGCCGGTGCCGACAATGATCTGGTTCGGCTTGTAGGTCAGACCGTTCTCGCGCTTGAACTTGGCGATGATCGCCTCCTTCAGTTCGGGAATGCCGCCGACGTCGGTATATTTGGTCTTGCCGGCCTCGATGGCGTGGATCGCCGCCAGCTTGATGTTGGCGGGGGTGTCGAAGTCGGGTTCGCCGGCGCCGAGGCCGATGACGTTGCGGCCGGCCGCTTTCAGCGCGCGTGCCTTGTCCGTCACCGCGATGGTCGCGGACGGCTTCACGCGGTCGAGCGCAGCGGACAGGAAAGGCATCGTCGTCTCCTTGCGGTGATATCGGGGTCATGGGCACGGCGGTGCGGGCGCACCGATCCACGACTCTTCTTGTTGGGATCGAGGCACCCTAAAGCGCGTCACGCGGCATCGCAAGAAGCTTGGGCAGATTGCCGCCGAACTTCAGGGAACGTTAAAACCGCCCGGCTAGAACAGCGCAATATTCATACAATTTCTGCAGCAAAATGACTCATATCTGGCAGGGACTGCGATCCGGGGAGTGGCTGACGCCTGCGCGCGCGCGCGGCTACAGCCTGCTCCTGCTCGCCTTCTTCGCGGTGGCGTGTGCCGGGTGGATCGCGCTGTCGGACGGCCTGATCGACCGCAACGGCAAGCCCATCGGCACCGACTTTTCCAATGTCTACGCCGCCGGCGCCCTGACCTGGCAGGGCCGGCCCGCGGACGCCTATGCGCCGGCCTTGCAGCACGCCGCCGAAAAGGCCGTGTTCGGCGGCCGCGAGGTGCCGTTCTACGGCTGGCACTACCCGCCATTCTTCTTCGCGGTCGCCGTTCTCGTCGCCGCGGTTCCCTATGGCTGGGGCCTCGCGATCTGGCTGGCGGCGAGCTTCGCCGGCTGGCTGGCGGTGATGCGCGCGATCCTGCCGCGTCCGGAGACGTGGCTGATCGCGGCGGCCTTCCCCGCCGTGTTCGTCAATATCGGCCACGGCCAGAACGGCTTTCTCACCGCGGCCCTGCTCGGCGGCGCGCTGCATTGGCTCGACCGCAGGCCCTGGCTGGCGGGCGTGCTGATCGGCTGCCTCGCCTACAAGCCGCAATTCGGCGTCCTGATTCCGGTGGCGCTGCTGGCGGCTGGACGGTGGCGCACGATCGGCGCCGCGGCGGTCACCGTGGCGGTGCTGGTCGCCGTCAGTGTCGCGACGCTTGGCGGCGGCATCTGGCACGCCTTCGCGGATTCCATGGGCTTCACGCGGGTGGTGGTGCTCGAACAGGGCGATACCGGCTGGGAGAAGATTCAATCGGTATTCTCGGCGGCGCGGATGTGGGGCGCCGGCATTCCGCTGGCCTATGCCGCGCAGATCGCGCTCGCACTGACGCTCGCCACAAGTCTGGCGTGGCTGTGGCGCAGCGACGCCGCCTTCGAACTCAAGGCATCCGCGCTGGCGAGCGGCAGCCTGCTGACGACACCCTACGTGCTCGACTACGATCTGGTGGTGCTGTCGGTCGCGATCACCTATCTCGCGCGCCACGGATTGCGCCGCGGCTTCGAACCGTTCGAAATCAGCCTACTGTCCGCGGCGTGGCTGGTCCCGCTGCTGTCG
The DNA here is from genome assembly GCF_030697065.1 of Bradyrhizobium sp. Classification (GTDB taxonomy): domain Bacteria; phylum Pseudomonadota; class Alphaproteobacteria; order Rhizobiales; family Xanthobacteraceae; genus Bradyrhizobium. The sequence goes on along the minus strand of NZ_JAUYQU010000077.1, from coordinate 1,438 downwards.
CGCGGCGTCGCCGGAGTCACCGGGATACCGCTCGGCCTCGCGGTGCTGCTGTTGATTTTCGCTTATACCCTGCGGCGTGCGGTCAGGGACCGCAACTTGCCGACTGCGAACGCCGGCAGAATGGCGCAAGCGTGATTGATTTGTTGACGCGCGATAGCCAGATTTTTGGCGCGGTTGCGGTGCAATAGAGGTTTTTATCTTTTCCAGGGCATGGGCCTTGCGACACAACCGCAACGGCATCATTGTTTGGCCGCGTTGCGGCGCGACAAGGCAGACAAGACCTTGAACGCAAAGCCACGCACGGCCGCAAGGCCGCGTCTCTCCGATCGAGCGAAAGCGCAGATGTACAAGCTCTATTCGATGCAGCGCTCCGGCAACAGCTACAAGGTCCGCCTTGCGCTGGCGCTGCTGAACGCGCCCTATAGCGCCATCGAAGTCGACATCCTGCGCGGCGAGAGCCGCACGCCGGAATTTCTCGCCAAGAATCCCAGCGGACAGGTGCCGCTGCTGGAAGTCGCGGAAGGCCGCTATCTCGCCGAATCCAACGCCATCCTCTGGTATGTCGCCGGCGGCACGCCGCTGGCGCCGGAGTCGCGGATCGAACGCGCCGAGGCGCTGCAGTGGATGTTCTTCGAGCAGCACGCGCTGGAGCCGAACATCGGCGCCGCCTATTTCTGGCTGGCGCTGGTCAAGGGCGGCCGCGACCTGCAGACCCACGCGCTGGAGGACTGGATGGAGCGCGGCTATGCCGCACTGCAGGTGATGGAAAACCATCTCAAGACCCAGCCGTATTTCGTCGCGGGACAACTGACCGTCGCCGACATCGCGATGTACGGCTACACCCATCTCGCCGACCGCTGCGACTTCGACCTCGCGACCTTCCCCGCGATCCGCAGCTGGCTGCGGCGGGTGGAGCAGACCAGCGGATTCGTGCCGATGGACTGGCAGCCGGAGGCCCCCGAGGCCGGGGTCTACGCGCCCGGCATCGCCGCCGAGGCCTGAGGCGGGCACGACTGCAGCTGACGGAATGAGCTTTTTCAGCCGTCATTACGAGCGCAGCGAAGCAATCCATCGTGCCGCAAGCAAGGAAGAATGGATTGCTTCGCTCGCTCGCAATGACGACCCTGTTGACCGCCTTTTTGACCTTTGGCCCAGAATAGCGGGCATAACCCGGCCTTTTGCCGCCTTTTCGCCATTTTCGTCGTCGGAACCGCCGCAATATTGCCAGCGATTGCTGCGAGATTCCAAACAGTTGGGCGATTCCTTCGCCCGCATAAAGGGATTTCGACCATGATCCGGTCGTCCGGCGAGTTCGGCTTTCATGGCCGCTCCGCGCCTGTGGCTTTGTCGAGACTGACCCATGTCGTCGCCGGCCGGCTGGCCATCGGCGGGTTGTCGCTGTGCCTGATCGTCGCCCTCACGGTGCTGTCGATCGAGG
>NZ_JAUYQU010000297.1 GCF_030697065.1 Bradyrhizobium sp. | reverse complement strand
GATCCCTTTTCTAGGCTTTGGCAGTTTGAGGGTAGCCTTGGGGCGTGGCGAACATGGTTTTGGGAATGCTAGTACAACTGCGTTCATTGTAGTCCTCGTGTGGCGTATGCACGTAGGGCGCAGCTCCGCAATCGCGGGCTCGCGCTTTTCGTACAACTGATGGAACGCCACTCGGGGGCATTAGATGTGGCCCTAGCCACGCCCGGTTACCGGCTGAAATGCAGGTCGAGGGAACAACTCGGACAATTCCGAGTGCTGCCTTCATAGCAAAAATTACCAATATTCGCCACAGAAAGAGTGTGGAGAGAATTTTTTCCTAGCCTCAGTTTAATTGGACTTCATATGAAAATCATTGGTCCAATTTCGATTGGACTGCTCATTAGCAGATGATGGCCGCCGGCCGCCGCGATCTCGAGCGCGCGCTTGGCGCTTTCCTGGCCCTTGATGTCGCGCAGGTCGAGCCGGTTGATTTCGGCCTCGTGCACTTTCGGCTGCGGCCGCGACAGCACCTGGGTGCCCTTGAAGTGGTTGGCGATCTGGATCAGCGAACTCGCCGCCACGATCTGGATATCGGGGCTGGCCCAGGCCGCCTCGGCGCCGCAGGCGGCGGGACATATCAGGCCCTCGTCGCGCGAATTGGCGCCGATCGCCGCGGGCAGCACGCCGGCGACCGGCGCGATCGATCCGTCGAGGCCGAGTTCGCCGAGCACGGTAAAGCCAGCCAGCGCGTCCGGCGGAATCGCCCCGATCGCCGCCATCAGGCCGAGCGCGATCGGCAGGTCGTAATGGCTGCCTTCCTTGGGCACGTCGGCGGGCGCGAGATTGACGGTGATGCGGCGGGCGGGCAGCGCCAGACCCGAGGCGATCAGCGCCGAGCGGACCCGCTCCCGGGCCTCCGACACCGCCTTGTCGGGCAGCCCGACAATGGCGAAGGCCGGCAGACCGGGCGCGACCTGCACCTGCACGTCGACCGCGCGGGCCTCGATCCCCTCAAAGGCTACGGTGGAAACCCGCTGGACCATGCCGACCTCTCCCAAGCGAGAGGATAACGGAACCCGGGGATGGGATCAAGAACATTCAGGGAACATCCGGATCCAGGCCGCGCCGCCCGGTCAATGGCGCGGCATTCCCCGTACCCTGCACTCATACCGCCCGCCCAATTCATCGCCCGCAACATTCCGCCTGAAAAACTGCCCCATCGACGGTGCGGCCATCAGGGCGTCGAACGTCGCCGGCGATAAATCGCAATACTGGACGTAGGTGCCTCTGACGCTGACGATCATGCTGGCCTGCGCGGGATCGTAACAGGCGCGCTGGATCAGCGTGCTGCGCGGGGTGTCGCGGCATTCGTAGGTCGCGAGATCGACCGCGCCGCGCTTCCTGACCTCGACCGTCTCGGAGCCGAACCCGGCCGTCAGCAGCAGCGCGATGAAGGTGGCCGCTCCGATCATGCCGCCTCCGTCCGGGCTTCGTTGCAGGGTTGATGGGTAGGCCATTGAACCACATTCGGTTCAGGTTCGAAATCGCTTCAGGCGGCGCGCTCGGGGCGGCCACGGCCGGGCAGAGCGGCCCGGTCACCCGAGCGGCATGATGAAGAAAGACTTTCGTTAACCGAAAAAATTGGAGGAAATTTAGTGTCCCTCGGCAAAGTTCCCATGATGGAACTCCGGGAGAATCCCGGTGTCTGGTGATTTCAGGAGGTAGAATTGAAACGTCTCATTTCGCGGTTTTTTGCCGATCAATCCGGCGCCACCGCCATCGAATACGGTCTGATCGCCGCCGGCATCAGCCTGGCCATCATCGCAGCGGTCAACGGCCTCGGCAGCACCCTCAATACCTCCTACACGTCGATCAACACGTCGCTGAAAT
>NZ_JAUYQU010000233.1 GCF_030697065.1 Bradyrhizobium sp. | reverse complement strand
GCTGCGGGACGGCGCCGCCCGGCATGCCCCATTCGCCGCCGGCTGGTCGGGAGCCGGATCCTTCGACGTCGACGCCAGGGTCTTTGCCGGCATGCCGGAGGAAATCCGGCTTAGGCTGCTGAAGCGTGCGATCGACCGGCTCGGCCATGAGGGACCGGCGGAACTCGGCAAGGTCGAAACCCTGTTGGCGGTGCTGGACCGGGCGGTCGCAGAATGGGCCGGAAGGCGTCGGCCCGGGCTCATTCCGTCGGGACAGAAGCGGCAAGGGCTGAAACAGACGCTTGGCGGCGCGCTGGTCAGCCTGACCGGCGGCCGGATTCGGGTCGAACCGGCGCCGCCGCGCCGCCGCCGGGCGGATTGACGTCGGATCGAACGCGCGCGGGCGGGCTCGTCGGTGTCGCGAGTCTTAACCACCTCGGAAAACGCCGGTTCAACTGCCATTATTTCAGCGGGAATCCGGCTAACATGCGTTAAATAGTCCTGTCTGGTTCCCTTGGCATCGACCGCGGCGGCACCTAGATGGTAATGCAGCGGTTTGGGGGATTCCCTCGCGCTGCCCAAGGACATAAGGCCGCGATCCGCGCGACCACGAAGGAAGATCGATGAACGCCAATCTGCGCAATTTCGCCCTCTGGGTTATTATTGTCTTGCTGTTGTTGGCGCTGTTTACGCTCTTCCAGAACCCTGGCCAGCGGACGGCCTCGCAGGACATCTCGTTCTCGCAGCTGTTGGCCGAAGTCGATCAGAACAAGGTTCGCGACGTCGTCATCCAGGGGCCGGAAATCCACGGCACCTTCACCAACGGCTCCAGTTTCCAGACCTACGCGCCGAACGACCCGACGCTGGTCAAGCGCCTCTATGAAGGCAAGGTCGCGATCACCGCGAAGCCGCCCGGCGACAACGTGCCGTGGTTCGTGTCGCTGCTGGTCTCCTGGCTGCCGTTCATCGCGTTGATCGGCGTCTGGGTCTTCCTGTCGCGGCAGATGCAGGGCGGCGCCGGCAAGGCGATGGGCTTCGGCAAGTCGCGCGCCAAGATGCTGACCGAGGCGCATGGCCGGGTGACGTTCGAGGACGTCGCCGGCGTCGACGAGGCCAAGCAGGACCTGCAGGAGATCGTCGAATTCCTGCGCGATCCCGGAAAGTATCAACGGCTGGGCGGACGGATTCCGCGCGGCGTGCTGCTGGTCGGACCTCCCGGTACCGGCAAGACGCTGATCGCGCGCGCGGTGGCCGGCGAAGCCAACGTGCCGTTCTTCACCATCTCGGGTTCGGACTTCGTCGAAATGTTCGTCGGCGTCGGCGCCAGCCGCGTCCGCGACATGTTCGAACAGGCCAAGAAGAACGCGCCCTGCATCATCTTCATCGACGAAATCGATGCGGTCGGCCGTCATCGCGGCGCCGGTCTCGGCGGCGGCAATGACGAGCGCGAGCAGACCCTGAACCAGTTGCTGGTCGAGATGGACGGCTTCGAAGCCAATGAGGGCGTCATCCTGATCGCCGCGACCAACCGTCCTGACGTGCTCGATCCGGCGCTGCTGCGTCCGGGCCGCTTCGACCGCCAGGTGGTGGTGCCGAATCCGGACGTCGTGGGCCGCGAACAGATCCTCAAGGTTCACGTCCGCAAGGTGCCGCTGGCGCCGGATATCAACCTGAAGACCATCGCCCGCGGCACGCCCGGTTTCTCCGGCGCCGACCTGATGAACCTCGTCAACGAAGCCGCCCTGACCGCCGCCCGCCGTAACAAGCGCATGGTGACGCAGGCCGAGTTCGAAGAGGCCAAGGACAAGGTCATGATGGGCGCCGAGCGCAAGTCGCTGGTGATGACCGAAGAAGAGAAGATGCTGACGGCCTATCACGAGGGCGGCCACGCCATCGTCGGGCTCAACGTCAAGGCGACCGATCCGATCCACAAGGCCACGATCATTCCGCGCGGCCGTGCGCTCGGCATGGTGATGCAGCTGCCCGAGCGCGACAAGCTGTCGATGTCGCTCGAACAGATGACCTCGCGGCTGGCCATCATGATGGGCGGACGCGTGGCGGAAGAACTGATCTTCGGCCGCGAGAAGGTCACGTCGGGCGCGTCGTCCGACATCGAGCAGGCCACCCGGCTGGCGCGCATGATGGTGACACGCTGGGGCCTGTCGGAAGAACTCGGCACCGTGTCCTATGGCGAGAACCAGGACGAGGTATTCCTCGGCATGTCGGTCTCGCGCACCCAGAACGCTTCGGAAGCCACGGTTCAGAAGATCGACACCGAGATCCGGCGCTTCGTCGAAGAGGGCTACAAGGAAGCGACCCGCATTCTCACCGAGAAGCGCGCCGACCTCGAAGCCCTGGCCAAGGGATTGCTCGAATTCGAAACCCTGAGCGGCGACGAGATTCAGGACCTGCTCCAGGGCAAGAAGCCGAACCGCGAGTCGGTGCTGGAGCCGACCACGCCGCGCACCTCGGCGGTGCCGCCGGCCGGCAAGCCGCGCCCGCGTCCCGATCCGGACGCCGGACTGGAGCCGCAGCCGCAGGCGTGAGCCTGGAAGCGGTTCGCGACGGATTGAATTCGGCAACGGGCGCATCTTGCGCCCGTTGCCTTGTGAGCCGTCCCGCAGCCTCCGGACTGGACCGCCTGCGGACGAACAGCGGACGGCCGCTGCCCAAAACCTTAAACATTCCTAAGGGCTGTTCGCCTATTGGTTGGGGACGCGCGTTTCCCGCGAGGCCGCGGCGTGCGCAAGGGACTTCGCATGGCCATGCCCTTATCCGCCCCGCCCCCGTCAGGCGCGCCGGGCGCCATTCCCCCGGCGCTGCTGAACGTCTGCTTTGCGCTGGCGGTCATCAACCTCTCGTTCTTTCCGGCCGCGTATCTTGCCCATTGGTGGATCTACGATTCATCCGGACTTGGCATTCCGACCGATTTCGTCAACGTCTGGGCCGCGGGCCGGCTGGCGCTCGATGGTCACCCGGCGCACGCCTGGGACTGGAATATCCAGAAGCAGGTCGAAGTCGCGCTGCTCGGCCAGGATTTCACCGGCTATTTTGCCTGGCATTACCCGCCGCCCTTCCTGTTCGTCGCAAGCCTGCTGGCGCATTTTCCCTACGCGGTTGCGTTCATCGGGTGGGCCTTGGTGAGCCTCGTGCCCTATCTCGCCATGATGCGCGCGATCGTCGGGCATCCCTTCGGCTTGCTGCTGGCGGTGGCGGTGCCGATGGCGTTCAACAATGTGCTGGTCGGCCAGAACGGTTTTCTCACCGCCGCGCTGATCGGCGGCACGCTCTACCTGATGCCGGTGCGGCCGATCCTTTCCGGTATTTGCCTCGGGCTGCTCAGCTACAAGCCGCAATATGGTTTGCTGTTTCCGCTGGTGCTGATCGCGGCGTCGCAATGGACGGTGTTCTTCACCGCCGCGACGGTGACACTGGCGATGGCGCTTGCATCGTGGCTCGCCTTCGGCACCGAGAGCTGGCAGGCGTTCTTCCAGTGGATGCCGATGTTCTCCCAGGCCTTTCTCACCGAAGGCAAGGCGCCGTGGTGGAAGATGCAGAGCCTGTTCGCGCTGGTGCGCACCTTCGGCGGCACCGAAGCGCTGGCCTGGATATTCCACTGGATTTTCGCCTTCTCGGTGGCCGTGGTGCTGGCGTTGATGTGGCGGAGCCGGTTGCGTTACTCCGTCAAGGCCGCGGCACTTGCGACCGGCACCCTGCTGACCACGCCCTACCTCTTCATGTACGACATGATGGTGCTGGCGATACCGGTCGCTTTCCTGATCCGCATGGGACTGTCGGGCGGCTTTCTCGCCTGGGAATTGCCGGCGCTGGCCTGCGCGCTGGTCATGATCGCGGGGTTCATACTCACCGGGGTGCCGCTCGGCTTCGGCGCCACCCTGATCGTGGCCGGCCTCGTGCTCCGCCGCGCCAGCCTGTGGCGGCGGCCCGAGCCGGCGCCGTCCATGCTGTCGGCGGCCACCTGACCCGATCGGGCGGTCGATGCCGGCGCCCCCGCTGACATCCTGAATCTCGATATTTGCCGCTTGTCATCAGCTCTGAATAGGTGTTCAGTTCTTCAAAGCGGCGGCTGACCGCCGCACAAAGAATTGCAGCGCGCGTTGCCGGCCGGTCCGGCCGGCTTCGCGCTGGGACGAGAAACGCGCCATGGTCTATCGGCGAACCCATCAGGTGGTGAAGCGGCTGGCGGCGCGTCGCAGTGCCATCCTGGCGGCGGCGCGGGATGCCGCCGCCGCGGGCGGCATGGCCGCGGTGCAGATCGCCCCGGTGGCGATCCGCGCCAATGTCGCGGCCGGCACCGTCTATCGCTACTTTCCCTCCAAGGCGGATCTGATTTCCGAACTGATCGCCGAGGTCTCGCGCGACGAACTGGCGGCGATCCGCCGCGCCGCGGACGCGGCTCCCGGCCCGTCGTCGGCGCTGGCCGCCGCGGTCACCACGGTGGCGGTGCACGTGCTGTCGCAGCGCAAGCTCGCCTGGGGCATCCTGGCCGAGCCCGTCGATGTCGACGTCACCGCGTCCCGGCTGGCCAGCCGGCGCGAGATCGCCGGCGAGATTGCCGCGCGAATCGACGCCGCGGTGCGCGCCGGGCACCTGCCGGCGCAGGATACCGCACTCGCCGCCACCGCGCTGCTCGGCGCATTGCATGAATCGCTGGTCGGGCCGCTGGCGCCCGACAACACGGACGATTCCGGCAAACTGCGCGACGCCGTTCAAACCGTGACGCTGCTGGCGCTGCGCGCCGTCGGCGTGATGGACGCCCGCGCCCGCGGTCTCGTGGTGCAGGCGGTGCTGCCGGGGCGGACGCTGGTCGGGGCATAGGGAAATCGCTGGAATCGTAGGGTGGGCAAAGCGAAGCGTGCCCACCATCTTCGCACGACGAATGTGAATGGTGGGCACGGCGCGAAGCGCGCGCCTTTGCCCACCCTACAATCACGGACCTAATCCGCCGCATTGGCGTTCTTGGTCCGCTGGTTCTCAACGCATCCCAAGGAGCATCTGATGACGACGACATCCGGATCGGCCAAATGGCAAGGTGGCATCAAGGACGGCAAGGGCGCGATTTCCACCAGGAGCGGCGCGCTGAAGGATTACCCCTACGGCTTTGCCAGCCGTTTCGAAGGCAAGCCGGGATCGAACCCGGAAGAACTGATCGGCGCGGCGCATGCCGCCTGCTTCACCATGGCGCTGTCGCTGATACTGGGCGAGGCCAAGCTCACGGCCGAGCAGATGGATACCAAAGCCGACGTGACGCTGGAAAAGCAGGGCGATGGTTTTGCGATCACGGCGGTGCATCTCACGCTGAATGCGAAGATCCCCGGCGCCGACAAGGCAAAATTCGAGGAACTGGCAGGCAAGGCGAAAGCCGGTTGTCCGGTGTCGAAGCTGCTGAATGCCAACATCACGCTGGACGCGACGCTGCTTTAGTTCGACGGAGTCCATCCCAGACTACCCGACGGGCAAATCACTTCGGATTATCGGAATCTAAAGTCAAGCCCCGAAAACAAAAATATTCCGTTTAACACGTCGGGCAAATCACCTTTACTGATTTGCCCGTCCCGCCCGAACGAGGGGCGTGCGCACGTCACGAACGCGCGGCGGGATGCGAT
>NZ_JAUYQU010000187.1 GCF_030697065.1 Bradyrhizobium sp. | reverse complement strand
TCAATGCCGGGGCGGGGCTGGGTCACGAGGTTGTCCATATCCTAACCCGAATATCGGACGGCGCCGGTGCTGTCACGGGAGATTCCGCTGGACAACACCAGGTCCGTGCGGTGTTCCCCCCGGCTTGAACGAGCCCGCTCTCGACACAACGCGTCGGCGGTCTGTTTTTTTGCTCGCCAACTCAACTAACTCATTGAAACCGTATGCATTTCCGATAGCTTGATGGACTTGCCGCGCTGGCGTGGAATGGTGACATCCGTTCGCCGACCCGGTACATCCAACTTGCGATAATCCCCGGGAGAGAAAAAATGGACGCCGCCGAACTCCGCGCCACCCAGGCCCCGCTCAAGGAGCGCTACAGGTCTGATCCCGAGACAGCGATGATCAAGCTGACCGCCAGGGGCTCGATCGAGAACGAAGGCATCGCCTGCAAGCTCGAGACCGGCCGCGCGCTGGCGGTGGCCGGCCTGCATCCCGCGACCGGCGGCTCCGGGCTGCAACTGTGCTCCGGCGACATGCTGCTGGAAGCGCTGGTGGCCTGCGCCGGCGTGACCCTGAAATCGGTGGCGACCGCCGTCGAGGTGCCGCTGAAGAGCGGTCATGTCATTGCCGAGGGCGATCTCGATTTCCGCGGCACGCTCGGCGTCGACAAGGAAGCCCCGGTCGGTTTCGCCGAAATCCGCCTGAAGTTCGAGGTCGACACCGACGCCCCGCAGGACAAGCTCGATCTGTTGCTGAAACTCACCGAGCGCTATTGCGTGGTCTATCAGACCATCAAGAACGGTCCGAAGGTTTCGGTATCGATGCAGCGGGTGTGAACGCTTGTCGTCCCATCGAACGCCGGGACCCATACGCCGGGCCCTCGCGTTTCAAACACCGCCGTTCGACGACTTTCGCACCACACGAAGAGTTGTGGTTATGGGTCCCTGCGTTCGCAGGGACGACAGCTCATGTCCCCCGAACTCGCCTTCCTCCTGACGCTGGCGCTGCGCATGGTGATCACCGCTGCGTTCGTGGTGACGGCGTCGGTGATCACCGAGCGCTCGGGTCCGGTGATCGGCGCGCTGGTCGCGACCCTGCCGATTTCGGCGGGGCCATCCTATGTGTTTCTGGCGCTCGATCACGATGCGGCGTTCATCGCCGAGAGCGCGCTGGCGAGCCTGCCGATCAATGCGGCGACGATCTTTTTGGGCCTGGCCTATGTCGTGCTGGCGCAGCGCCGGAATGCGCTGGTCAGCTGTCTCGGCGCGGTCACGGTGTGGGTCGCGCTGGCCTCGATGATCCGCTCGGTGCATTGGACGCTGGCCGGCGGACTGGTCGCGAATGCCATTGCCTTTGCGATCTGCGTGCCGCTGCTGCGGCGTTTTCGCCATGTCAGGATGCCGCTGATCGCGCGCCGCTGGTACGACATCCCGCTGCGCGCCTCGCTGGTCGCCACCCTGGTGGCGACGGTGGTGGCGGCGTCGGGATGGGTCGGACCCAAGGTCAGCGGCATCATCGCGCTGTTCCCGATCGTATTCACCAGCATGATGCTGATCCTGCACCCGCGCATCGGCGGCCCGCCGACCGCCGCCGTGATCGCCAACAGCGCCGGCGGATTGATGGGCCTCGGCATCGCGATCGCGATGATCCATGTTGCATCCCCGCGGTTCGGCTCCGCGATCGGTCTCGGCATCGCGCTGGCGATCTGCGTCAGCTGGAACCTCGGCCTGTGGTGGTGGAGCCGGCGGAAGCTGGTTCATTAAAGCCCGTCATTCCGGGGCGCGTCGAAGACGCGAACCCGAAATCTCGAGATTCCGGGTTCGATGCTTCGCATCGCCCCGGAATGACGACAAGGGCTTCTGCCTACGGCGGTGCCGGAAGATTGATGGTTACCCCCGCCGACAGACCCGCTAGATTGGCCGCGGGACAAGACTGGGGCGCGCGGTGGAGGGGTTGT
>NZ_JAUYQU010000169.1 GCF_030697065.1 Bradyrhizobium sp. | reverse complement strand
CACGTATAAGCCGTAAACCGTTGCGCGGGGAAAGCCGGATGATCCGGTTGCCCTGTGGTCTACTCGTGCACTTTTTGTGCGCGACCGCGGGTGCGATCGGCGCCCGGCTTTCCCCGCGCCCTCTCTTCTGATGGAGGGCGAGACTGATGCTGGCCTCGGGCGCTTCGCGCTGCGAGAATGCGAACGCATATCCGCTCGCTGTTCGGGATTTCCATTGCGCTTGAGCCCACACCGCTCATACCAACACCGGTGTCGTCGCGCGGCTCGACCGGATCTAATTCAGGGTGCGTCGAACCAGTTCTTCCATTGCGGCACCGCGCGGGCGAAGGTGCCGCGGTGGCTGGTCTGTCCGGTCGAAACGGCTTCGACCTGCGGGTTGCCGTTTCCGATCGCCCGTTGATAGGTCATCGCCAGTTGCCCGAGGCCGATGCTGATGGCCTCGTCGGCCTCGCCGTAATAATTCCGGACCGGCGACTTGATGACCCAGCGGTAGGCCTCGGTCTGCGCCACGAGCCGGCCATAGGCCGACGCCGCGAAGAATTGCGGATCGAAATATTCGGCCCGTATCAGCTTGCGAAGGTCGGTCGGGACATCGGCGGCCTCGAAAGGCTGCCGCTCATACGCCTTGCGCGAGACCTCGTAATAGGCGTCGTTGAGGAGCGAACGCGCCAGTCCCGGCACTCCGTAATAGTGTTCGAAGGCGAACGACGACAGGATGAACAGGGTGGGTACCCAGGCCGCATCGTTCTTCCTCGGGAAATTGAGAAAGCCGTTAAGCGCGACGAAAACATCGACCGGCGCGCTCGCCGTGGCGGCCGCCTGCACCGTCACGCCGGCGCTTTCGAGCTTCTGCAGGAAGGCCATCGTGACGAACCCGCCCTGCGACCAGCCGGCGAGGAAGAGTTTCTTGCTGTCCAGTTTCAAATGGCCCAGCACGGCGCGGCTTGCGATCAGCAGGTCATAGCTCGCCTGCTGATGACTGGCCTTCACCATGTAGCCCTCGGGCTCGTTGGACAGGCCGAGGCCAAAATAATCGGCGCCGATCAAGAGATATCCCTGTCCCGCGAACTGCGCGATCATCAGTTGGGTTTCCGGCGACTGCTCCGCAAAGGACGGGACCTCCTGCTTTCCGTACACGGTCCCGTGCTGGTAGGAGACCATCGGGAAGGTCGTGTCCCCGGTGTCTGGAACGGCAAGGAGTCCGGTGGCGACGGTCGGCTTGTTGCCGCGCTCCGGGACCACCGAGGAATAGGTGAGCCGGTAAAGCCGGACGGCATTGCGGGCCGGCGTGTAGGTCACCGGGATGCCGGAGAATTTCGGCGTATCGGTCTGCAGAATCCGGTTCAGGCGAACGGTATCCCAGCGGTCTAGCAATTCGTAGGTCACTCCCGATGCGACCTGGATCGGACCCTTGTCCTGCGCCCGCGAAGTCGTGGAAAACAAACTGATCGCAAACAAGAGTACGAAGCCGGAATTGCGAATGACGGACCGCATCATGTTCTCCAGGGAAGCTCGCTTGCCGCGAGAGTGGCAACGGAAATCGCTCGGGCTTCTGGTACCGGCGGCGGGTAAAGATTGGGTGTGGCGACCCTCAAATATCCGCGTCGCCGTCCGGGCCGACCGAGGCGATGCGCACCATGTTGGTGGTGCCGGGCGCGCCCAGCGGCACGCCGGCCACGATGATGACGCGCTGGCCGGCTCTCGCAAAACCGTCCCTGAAGGCGATGCTGCCGGCGCGGCTGACCATGTCGTCGAGATCCTGGGCATCCTCGGCGACCACGCAATGCACGCCCCACACCAGCGACAGTTTGCGCCCGGTCGCGAGATTCGGCGTGATCGCGACCACCGGCGGCTTCGGCCGCTCGCGCGCGACCCGCAGCGCAGTGGAGCCCGAACTGGTCCAGCAGATGATCGCGGACAGGTCCAGCGTTTCGGCGATCTGCCGCGCGGCCTGGGCGATGGCGTCGCCGACGGTCGGCTCCGGCTCGGCGCGCTGCGCATTGAGCACGCCGCGATAGATCGGGTCGCGCTCCACTTCCTCGCCGATCCGGTTCATGGTCGAGACCGCCTCGACCGGAAACTTGCCGGCCGCCGATTCCGCCGACAGCATGATGGCGTCGGCGCCTTCGTAGACCGCGGTCGCGACGTCGGAGACCTCGGCGCGGGTCGGCACCGGGCTCTGGATCATCGATTCCAGCATCTGGGTGGCCACCACCACCGGCTTGCCGGCGCGCCGCGCCATCCGGGTCATCTGCTTCTGCAGGCTCGGCACCCGCTCCAGCGGCAGTTCGACGCCGAGATCGCCGCGCGCCACCATCAGCGCGTCTGAGGCCTCGATGATTTCGGGCAGCCGGTCGATCGCCTGCGGCTTTTCGATCTTGGCCATCACGGCGGCGCGGCCGCGAATCATTTTCTTGGCCTCGAGGACGTCTTCGGCGCGCTGCACGAAGGACAGCGCGACCCAGTCGATTCCGGTCACCAGCGCGGCGTCGAGGTCGGCGCGATCCTTCGGCGTCATCGCCGAGACCGGCAGGTCGGTGTCGGGCAGGCTGACGCCCTTGCGGTCCGACATCCTGCCGCCGATCACGACGCGGGTGACGGCGCGCTCCGGCGAGGTTTCTTCCGCGATCAGGCGGACCTTGCCGTCGTCGAGCAGCAGCGCGTGGCCGGGCCGCAGCGCGGCCAGGATTTCCGGATGCGGAAGCTGGACGCGGGTGTTGTCGCCCGGAGCCTTGCTGGAATCGAGTACGAAGCTCTCGCCGTTCTTGAGCTGGATCGAGCCATCGGCGAACAATCCCACGCGGAGCTTTGGGCCCTGAAGGTCGACGAGAATACCGATCGGGCGGCCGTAGCTGCTCTCGACGTTGCGAATGGTCTTGACCAGCTCGCGCATGGTGTCGTGCGAGGTATGGCTCATATTGATGCGGAACACGTCGGCGCCGGCTTCGAACAGCTTGCGGATCATCGCGCTGTCGGACGATGCGGGGCCAAGCGTTGCCAGGATCTTGATGCGGCGAAGGCGTCTCATTGCTTGCCTCCGGTCGCTGGTGGCAGGCCGGGCCCGCCTGGAGGCGTTCCGGCGGGCGGATTGGGCATCCCCGGAATGCCCCCGGGTCCACCCGGTGCATTCGGCATTCCCGGCAGGCGCTGCGGCGTTTCGCTGGATTCGGTCAGTTGCACCGTCCAGGCGCGCTGCTCGCCGGTATCGACCTCGAAGAAGCCGGTGCGGTCAAAACCGCGTGCAAGGCAATTCTCGGTGCCCTTGATGGTGAATTCCTTGTCGCGTGAACACATGAATGCCTGTCCCGACCACTCGCCGCCCCGGTCGTAATCCAGCGCGTAGATATAATAGAACCGTGCGACGAGCGTACCGCGCAGCAGGGTTTCGCAGCTCCGCGAGGACACGTTCCACCAGCCTTCGGTGGTCCAGCCCTCCGCATCCTTGTAGCCGAGCGCAATGCCGACCCGGCTCGAGGTATTGTTGCAGAGACGGAAGTCCGCCGCGGCCGGACCGTTCCACAGGCATGTCGCCGCGAGCGCCAGCGCCGGGATGAAACCGGCGGTCATGCGAGCGGCAAGGGGGGGGCGGCTGTGGGAATCGCTTGCGATCATTGGATGAAGCTATATCAGTTCGCTGACGATTTCGTGCAAGCCGCCGCCGGCTGTCAACGCCACGGTGGCCGGTTTGGGCGACAGGACCGGAAAATCAGGTCCCAAACGGCCTCATTGCGCTGCGATATGGCAAAATCTGTGACAAATTCCCACATAATATCGGGATCACCGGGAAGGGACGATGGCCATGGCAATCGACGAGAAAACCAGGACGGAACTCGAAGCGGCGGCCTTTCGGCGCCTGGTCGAGCATCTGCGCTCCCGCACCGACGTTCAGAACATCGACCTGATGAATTTGGCGGGTTTCTGCCGCAACTGCCTGTCCAACTGGCTGAAGGAAGAAGCCGACGCCAAGGGCGCAGCCATGACCAGAGACGAGAGCCGCGAGGCGGTCTACGGCATGCCCTACGAAACCTGGAAATCAACCTATCAGGGCACCGCCACGCCCGAGCAGCTCGCGGCGATGAAAAAGAGCCATAGCGGGCATTGATTGTCGCTACTCCCACTCACCGTCTCGAGATGTGTTTTCTATTCCCTGTGGGCGCGCTGTGGATGAGCGCGATGTTGCCTTGACGCAAGGCGCCGCACTCTTGAGGGTCATTCCGGAATGCGGTGCGTGGAAAGCGTGCGGCGCTCTGCTCACCTCAACATCAGTTCCTTCAGGAGTACAAGATGGCCACCTCAGCCGCTGCCGTCCAGGACGAGCCCGCGACAAAATTCGCGAAAGACCAGCTCAAGGCCATCATCGAACGCATCGAACGGCTGGAAGAAGAAAAGAAGACCATCTCCGACGATATCCGTGACGTCTATGCCGAGGCCAAGGGCAACGGTTTCGACGTCAAGGCGCTGCGCACCATCGTGCGCATGCGCAAGCAGGACGCCAACGAGCGGGCGGAAGAAGAAACCATCCTGGAAACCTACATGCAGGCGCTGGGAATGCTGTGAGGGGCCAACGCCTCTCCGTCGCCCCTGCGAAAGCAGGGGCCCATACTCCGCGGCCCTCATATTCGTTGAAGGTGTCCGACGCCGTGCTCCAACGTGAGGGCACGGCATATGGGTCCTCGCGTTCGCGAGGACGACACCGAATTTGTGAAGGCCGCTATAGGTTGGACGCTGCGCTCAGCGCAGCGCGGCAGTCTGCAGCAGGAAGGGTTGCGTCGCCAGCCTGGCGGTGGCCGATCCGGTAAAGCGTTCGCAGATCAGTCCCGGCTGCGGATCGTCCGAGAAGCTCATCGCGATGATGGCCTGCGGCTTGACGAAATGGGCGCGCATCACGGTCATGTCGGAATCGCCGAGCACGGTCGCGGACATCGAGGTGCTGGCGCTAGGTGCCAGGATCATGACGCGCATCCAGGTATCGTTACCCCTGGAAGCGGTCATTCGCGTCGCGGTCGTCACCACGCTCGGCTGGCCCTGCTGGCCCTTGGCGACCACCGTATCGATCGTCGGGGCGACCAGCGGGTTGCGGGCCGGGCGGACGCTGCGGGGGATCGGCGCGCTGGCGGCGACGATATTGGCGCGGTTGACCGGCGACGAGGCGGCCGGTGCATAGGCCAGCGCCCTGTTGAACGCTTCGGTGGTGCTGGCGGTCGCTTGCGGGTCGGCTGAATTGACGGCGTTGCGGGCGCTGATGGCCGCGATCTGGGCCGGAGTGGCCTGTTTCGGCGCCGCATCCCAGAAACCGCGGGCATTGATGATGTCGGCCGGCGTTTGCGGCCCTGCTTCGCCCTTGTCAGCCGATGCGGCGGCCTGCTTCGATTTTGCCGGCTGCGCGACCTGGACGTTGGCCGAGGCCAGCTGGAACGTCGAACCAACAGGCTTTGCACGCGGCATCGGTACAGGGTCGGCGGATTTGGCGGGAGCCGCCGAAGCCATCACGCTGGCCGGGGCAGGCTTGCCACGGACGGCGGGAGCGCTGGCGCCCTCGTCTTCCTCGTCGTTCGACTTGCTCGCGAACAAGCGGGCGAACAGGCCCGGCTTGCCCTTGCCGGAGACCTCCTGGCCGGAGCCGCGCTTTTCGATGTCGGCAAGCGCCAGCTCATACCCCTTGAGCGGTTTGCCGCTGGAGGGGACGTGAACGGTGCGTCCGTCGGGGAATACCCGGACCAGCTGGTCGTGGTTCATGCGCGGCCAGTGCCGGACGCTGCCGGTGTCGAGATGGACGAAAGGCGATCCGGAGGTCGGATAGAAGCCGACGCCGCCGCGCTGCTGACGAAGCCCGGCGGCGCGGACCTGATCGAGCGGCACTTCCGGAATGAAGAAATCGATGGCCTGGCCGAGCACATGCTGGCTATTGCGGGCCACTCCCGAGGAGCGGCGGCGGAGCATCGAGTTGGTGGCGGGGGAGCGGTAGGACGAGATGATATTGATGGGTTTCTTGCCGTCGACGTCGCGGTAAACCTCCCAGAGGATGTCGAACAGGCGACGATCCATCGTGGTCTGTTCCTGGCTGCGCCAGTCGCGGAGGAAGTGATTGAGCCTCTTCAGCGCGTCTTCGTCGTAGCGGCCGTCGCGCTTGAAGGTGACGGTGAGATTTTCGTCGGAATGGGTGTGGTGGAACGAGAGGGTGCGGGTTTCGTTGAGAGCGGTCGCATCCTGCACCGCGCCGGCTCCCGCCAGTAGCAGCAAGGACGCCAGGCCGGCGTGACAGCCGACCCTTGGAACCGACAGCGAGTTGAATTGGCGTGCGAAACCAGCCAGCACGTATGAGCCCACCCAAGGATCGAGAAACCCTTCCGCTACCCCATGTGGCGAAAGAGCGTTAACGCAGTCTTAAAGCCGGGCGGGTTGTTTGAGTTATTATCCCACCCCCAAGTCAGTAACAACCTAACCCCCTGAGTGTGGCGAAAAAGTGCCGCTGGTTAAGTTCGGGTGGAGAATGGTTAACGTTAAGCGATCCCGCCAGTCCGGCGAGATCGCTGATTTCGTTCAGGAATTTACTAAAACCGTGGATACGGACGATATTACCGGGTGATCACCCGTCGCTGCTGTTGCTGCCGGCCAACGGGGGCAGGGGGTGTAGCCTGTCCACCACCGAACAGGCGTTCAAAGAACGAGGGGCCGGAGCTGAAATCGTTGTTGAAGGCGACGTTGGAGGGCAACGACGTGCTGTTCGGCCGGACGTAGCTCGGATTGGCGTGGGCGACGACATTCTCCAGATTCCTGTTTCCGGAATTCTTGAGCAGCGGCATCATCCTGGCGTCGCGGCCATAGACGTCCTTGCGAAATTGCAGGGTGCCGGCGTCGTCCACGAACGCGGTCTGATAGGTGATGTGGACCGGGACCGGCGTCGGGAAGTTGATGTTGGTCTCGCCGCGGCCATACATGCTGCGGATTCTTTCCGGCGTGTATTTTTCGTTCGGCAACACGATGTTGAGCAGGGCCGCGCCGTATTGATCCGGATTCTGCACCCGCATGCAGCCGTGGCTGAAGGCGCGCTCTTCCTTGGCGAACAGATGCTTGTCCGGGGTGTCGTGCTGATAGACCAGGAACTTGTTCGGGAAGTTGAAGCGAATGCGGCCGAGCGCATTGGACTCGCCGGGCGGCTGCGAGATGCGGATGCTGCCGTCGCGAGCGCGTTCAAGCTTGAGGCCCATGCGTTGCAGCACGGTCGGATCCTGCTGCAGCGCCGGCAGATATTCGTTGTAGATGATCGAAGGCGGCACGTTCCAGGTCGGATTGACGGTGATGAACTTCATCGTCTCGGTCAGCATCGGTGTGGCGTGGTTACCGGGCTTTCCGGTTACCACCCGGGTGGTCCAGACCTGCGCGCCGTTCTGCATCACCTTGAGCGTGAAGTCGGGAACATTGAGGATTACGTAGGCATCGTTGAGGGCCGGCGCGCCGAGCTGGCGCGGCAGCCAGCGCAAGCGCTCCATGTTGACGATCACGGTGTCGATCTGGCGGTCGCGCTTCGGGCTGTTGATGGCCTTGACCGTCTTGTCGTCGAGTACGCCGGTCGGCTTGAGGTTGACGCCTTGCTGGAACTTGCGCACGGCCGCGGCGACCAAGGCGTCGTATTTGGTGTCATCCGGGTTTTCGGTGACGCCGAGCTTGGCGCGCAGTTGCGGCACGCGCGAATCCTCCGGCGTGATCGCGGGCTGTTTCTTGGTGGCGGCCTTGAAGGCGAGCGGCGGGCCTTCCGCGATCTGTACCAGCGGTCCTTCGCCCTGACCGCGCAGCTCGGCCAGCTTGGCCTTCAAATCCTTGTAGGCCTTGTGCGGCGGATTGTAGCCCTCGAGCGCTGCCGACGCGTCCTTGGCGGCCGTCACATTCGCCAGCACTTCGGCGGGGTCGGTCGGGTGTTCGGGATAGAGGATGTCGGACGCCACCTGCGACCAGTGCATCCGGCTGCTCTGCGCCTGACGCGCATAGTCCAGCATGCTGGCGGTCAGCTTCAGTTCGGCTTCTGCAAGCGCATCGGGCGTTGCCGCCGCGGTGAAATCGGGCACCGGATAGTCGGTTGCGTCCAGGCCTTCGGCGGCGGCATCCCTGAGCCGCGCGATGACGCCCTTGGCGCTGGCGGTCGCCATGCCGCCCTGCGTCCACAGCGGCGCAAACTCGCGCGCGGCATAGAACTTCTCGACCGCTGCCCGTTCGCCCTTGCGGTCGAAATAGCGCGACGATTTGGCGCCCATCAATTCCCGAAGTCTGTCGGCGACGGGCTGGTCTGCCGGGGGAACGATGCTCGCGGCCTTGACCGGCTCGGCAACGGGCGCGGCAATGGCCGCCGCCGGAGTTGCGGCGGGGGGTGCGGTGGCGACGTCGGAGGGTTTGATCCCGGCAGGCTTGATCTCGGAAGTTTCGGGCTCGGCGGCCTTCGTCGGGGTGGTTGCCGTCACCTTCGCCGGATCGGGCACCGACGCTGTGGTGTCCTGTTTGAAATCGGCGGCGGTCGGGGGCGGCACGTTGGCAGGTTCGGGACGCGGGATCGCCGCGTCGATCGCCAGTTCCGCGGCGCTGCTGCGGGCCGAACCGGCCTGCGCCCATGCTGCGGTCGCGGATACCGTGAGGAAGGTCGCCGCGACAGCCATCAGCATGCGGTCATATCCGGCACGGTTCTTCGAACGGTCAAGCATCGTCACACCCCTTGGGCGAAACTGTCCCGGCATTGGAACAGTTCTTTGATTTCCGTACGGCTTTGGCAAAATAACGCCGGCCTTGTTGTCTGAAGCATCGTTCGGTCACGTGATTGCTTCGCTTCCGAACGTGTTTCAGGTCTTCTAGAATTGTTACGCCTGCACGCCACGATTCATACGCAGACGGTACATGCGCCCCGCTGATGCGGCCAGCGCCACGCAGGGCAACTCACGACAAACTGACTTCAAAGGGGCCCTTTTGCAACGATTGCTCGCTTCTGCCACGCTCTTTTGCTTTTGTCTGTCACCGTCAGGCAACGGTTCGAATGTTCTGAAACCCGGTGTTTGCAGCCGTCGCTTGCGGACACCGGTTCGCCACAATCCGATCCGCGTTCAGCTGGCCTCGTCCGCGCTGCCTGACGCCGGATCTTCCGCGGCGGCGTCATCGAGCTTGCGATACAGTGTCGAGCGGCCGATTTTCAATCGCCGTGCCACCTCGGACATCTGGCCGCGGTAGTGCGATATAGCGAACCGGATGATCTCGCTCTCCATTTCCTCGAGCGGCCGCATTTCGCCTGCGCTTGTCAGCATCGCCAGCGTCCCTGCCGCCGTCGGCAGGGGGGCAATCGGTATTTCACTACCTGATACCATGGTCGGTTCGGTCGAATGGA
The DNA here is from genome assembly GCF_030697065.1 of Bradyrhizobium sp. Classification (GTDB taxonomy): domain Bacteria; phylum Pseudomonadota; class Alphaproteobacteria; order Rhizobiales; family Xanthobacteraceae; genus Bradyrhizobium. The sequence goes on along the minus strand of NZ_JAUYQU010000169.1, from coordinate 11,483 downwards.
ACGCGGGACCGACGATCAGGGGCTCAGCGTGCTGGCTGTGCTCGTGGGGTGCGGCCGACTGCGCTGCGCTTACCGGAAAATCGGCAATCCCGAGTTGGTCGTGGTCGCTCATGACGACGGCGCGATAGACCGCGTTCTCGAGTTGACGAATATTGCCGGGCCATTCCAGTTGCGACAGCTGCGCCATCGCTTCGCCGCTGATGCCGGTAATCGGACGGTTTTCCTCGGCGCAGAATCTCGCCAGGAAGTGCCGCAGCAGATGCGGGATATCCTCCCGCCGCATCCGCAACGGAGGAATCGTCAGCGGCAGCACGTGCAGACGATAGAACAGATCCTCGCGAAACTTGCCGCCCTTGACGTGGTCGAGCAGCTTTCGGTTGGTGGCGGAAACGATGCGAACGTCTACCTTGACGGGCCTGCGTCCGCCGACCGCCTCGACGGTGCCTTCCTGCAGCGCGCGCAGCAGTTTGACCTGGGCCGCCAGCGGCAATTCGCCGACTTCGTCGAGAAACAGCGTGCCGCCGGAGGCTTCGACGAATTTGCCCAGATGGCGTTCGGTGGCGCCGGTGAAGGCGCCTTTTTCGTGCCCGAACAGGATCGACTCCACGAGATTGTCCGGGATCGCGCCGCAATTGACGGCGACGAACGGCTTGGTCTTGCGTTCGCCGCTGCCATGGATGGCGCGCGCGAACAACTCCTTGCCGACGCCGGATTCGCCCTCGATCAGCACCGGAATGGTCGATGCGGCGGCCTTCTGCGCGGTGCGCAGCACGCCGGCCATGGTTTCGCTGCGGGTGATGACGTCGGCAAACGTCAACCGGCCTTCCTTGGCGTGGCGGATGCGCTGCAGTTCTCCCTTCAGCGCACTGGCGTTGAGCGCATTGCGCAAGCTGACCTGCAGCCGCTCGACGCCGACCGGCTTGACCACGAAATCCTGGGCGCCGGCGCGCATCGCCGACACCACATTGTCGATGCCGCCATGGGCGGTCTGCACGATGACGGGGATGTTGAGGCCGGCTTCACGGATTTTGGCCAGCACCCCCATGCCGTCGAGGCCGGGCATGACCAGATCGAGCACCACGGCGTCGATGCTTTGCGCGTCGGCCGCGGTCAGCGCGGCAAGGGCGGCATCGCCGCTGTCGACGACGATGGTCTCATAGCCGCACTTCTGCACCATGTTCTCGACCAGACGGCGCGCCACGGCATCGTCATCGGCAATCAAAATGGTCGCAGCCATGGCATTCCCCGCGAGTTACTCTGTCTCGATTCGGGGCACTCTCGCCGATGCCGATTAACGCCCGCTTAAGCCTTGCTGGTGGCCCAAACCTCCAGCGCACCGCGATACGTCATGTCGAGCGCCACATAGAGGATGATCACGAGGCCGACATAGGCGATCCAGCGGTGCTTCTGCAGCAAGCTCGCGATGAAGTTGGCGGCGAAGCCCATCAGGGCGATGGACAGGGCCAAACCGAATATCAGGATATACGGATGCTCTCGAGCCGCCCCCGCGACCGCCAGTACGTTGTCGAGCGACATCGACACGTCGGCGAGAGTGATCTGCCAGATGGCCTGGCCGAGGGTCTTGCGGGACTGTCCGGCAACCTTGCCGTCGGCATTGGTGTCCTCGCCCGATAACGCCTCGTCGAAATCATGTGATGGTGTGCGCAACTCGCGCCACATCTTCCAGCAGACCCAGAGCAGGAGAACACCGCCGGCCAGCAGCAGCCCGATGATCTGCAGCAATTGTACCGTGACGCTGGCGAAAGCAATGCGCAGGACGGTGGCGGCGATAATGCCTATCAGGATCGCCTTGTTGCGCTGGTCCTTGGGCAAGCCGGCGGCCGCCAGTCCGATGACGATCGCGTTGTCGCCGGCCAGCACCAGGTCGATCATCACGACCTGGAGAAAGGCAGTCATGGCTTCTTGGGAAATTATGTCGGTCACGCCGGAGGGCCCTCCATTACTTTACGTCCAATCCGACATCGCAGTTCGCCTGAACTGCCAGAGGGGCCCGGGACTTGGTCGTGGTGTCAGTAACGATACGGTTGCGCTGCCGAATGGATGATCCGGTCAGCCAGGTTGATAAAAAGGGTAACGAGCCGGACCATCTGGTTCGGCTCGGAATGCGAAATATGCTAAGGAAGAAGCCACTCGGCTTCCGAGTTCACAGCGGGTAATTCAGTAAACATGAAACCTGAAAAACATCAAGGGGCCGTTGCCGAGACGCTTCGGCGAGGAGTTCGCGCCGGGAACCCGGCATGGCGCAGACAGGCTGGGGACTGGCTTAGGCCGGGAGCGTGGATGCCGGCCTGCCGCAGGTCGATCCAGCCGCGCGGCCCGGTCTCAAATATTACACCTTCGTCCCGCAGATTGGGAGCGGGTTGAGCCGCGCTTCAATCGAAACTGTGGCGGCGAGGGCGCCTGCCGTAAAAGCTATGCTGGCGGGGTGCGCCAAGCCAACTTGAAAGTACTCATGACGACCAGATCTGCGAAATCCCGTGCTTCACACACCCCCAAATCGAGCAGGACGGCGGTTGCCAGGACGACCCGAAAACCATCCGCCAAAACGCGGACCGCCAAGCTGCCGGAGTGGAATCTGGCCGACCTCTATTCCGGGATCGACGCGCCGGAAATCACCCGCGACCTGCAGCGGGTGGATGCCGAATGCGTCGCGTTCGAGACGGACTACAAGGGCAAGCTCGCGGATCGAACCGCCGGTGAGGGCGGCGGCTTGTGGCTCGCCGAGGCGGTCCGGCGCTACGAGGCGATCGACGATATGGCCGGACGTCTTGCATCCTATGCGGGCCTGATTCACGCCGGCGACAGCGTCGATCCCGCGATCACCAAATTCTACGGCGACGTTTCGGAGCGGCTGACCAACGCGTCGGTGCATCTGTTGTTCTTCGCGCTCGAACTCAACCGCGTCGACGATGTCGTGATCGAACGTGCGATGGCAGTGCCGGAGCTGGCTCATTATCGCCCCTGGCTCGAGGATCTGCGCAAGGACAGGCCGTATCAGCTGGAGGATCGGGTTGAGCAGCTGTTCCATGAGAAATCCCAGAGCGGCTATGCGGCCTGGAACCGGCTGTTCGATCAAACCATCGCCGGCCTCCGCTTCAAGATCGCCGGCAAGGATCTCGCGATCGAGCCGACGCTGAGCCTGCTGCAGGATCGCGCGCCGGAAAAGCGCAAGGCTGCGGGGCAGGCACTGGCGAAAACCTTCAAGGCCAATGAGCGGACCTTCGCGCTGATCACCAATACGCTTGCCAAGGACAAGGAGATCTCCGACCGCTGGCGCGGCTTCGCCGATGTCGCGGATTCGCGTCACCTGAACAACCGCGTCGAGCGCGAGGTGGTCGATGCGCTGGTCGGTTCGGTGCGGGCGGCCTACCCCAAACTTTCGCATCGCTATTATCAGCTCAAGGCCGGCTGGTTCAAAAAGAAGAAACTGGCGCACTGGGATCGCAATGCGCCGCTGCCGTTCGCCGCCATCGGCACGATCGCCTGGCCCGAGGCGAGGCAGATGGTGCTGTCGGCCTACCGCGGCTTCTCACCGGAAATGGCCGATATCGCCGAGCGTTTTTTCTCAGATCGCTGGATCGATGCGCCGGTGCGGCCCGGCAAGGCTCCGGGCGCCTTCTCGCATCCGACGACGCCGTCGGCGCACCCTTACGTGCTGATGAACTATCAGGGCAAACCGCGCGACGTGATGACGCTCGCCCATGAACTGGGCCATGGCGTGCATCAGGTGCTGGCGGCCAAGAACGGGGCGCTGATGGCGCCGACGCCGCTGACCCTGGCGGAAACCGCCAGCGTGTTCGGCGAGATGCTGACCTTCAAGCGGTTGCTGGCGCAGACCAGGAGTGCCAGGCAGCGTCAGGCGCTACTCGCCGGCAAGGTCGAGGACATGATCAACACGGTGGTGCGGCAGATCGCGTTCTATTCGTTCGAGCGCGCCATCCACACCGAGCGGACGAACGGTGAACTGACCGCGGAGCGGATCGGCGAAATCTGGCTCAGCGTGCAGGGCGAGAGCCTCGGGCCCGCGATCGACATCCGGCCCGGTTACGAGAATTTCTGGATGTATATTCCGCATTTCATCCATTCGCCGTTCTACGTCTACGCCTATGCGTTCGGCGACTGTATGGTGAACTCGCTCTATGCGGTCTATGAAAACGCCGCCGAAGGGTTCGCGGAGCGCTATCTGGCGATGCTGGCTGCCGGCGGCACCCGGCATTATTCCGAACTGCTGCAGCCGTTCGGGCTCGACGCCAGGGATCCGAAATTCTGGGACGGCGGACTGTCGGTGATCTCGGGGATGATCGACGAACTGGAAACCATGAACTGACGAGGTGCGGTCATGATCGACACGCCGACCCGACGCGCCGTCATCGGAGCCGGCCTCTTCGCCGGTTCATGGCTCACGATCGATCGCAGTGCGGCCCAGGCACCGCCTGCGCCCACGCCGGCCTGCCGCAGCGGCGACGAAGCCACCCTGCCGCAGACCGCAGGACCGTTCTTCAAGCCGTCCTCGCCCGAGCGGGTCGAACTGCTCGAACCGGGTCTGGCAGGACAGCCGATCGAACTCGTCGGCTTCGTGCTCTCCCGCGCCTGCAAACCCCACGCCGGAGCCCTGCTGGATTTCTGGCAGGCCGACGACGAAGGCCGCTATGACAATTCCGGCTTTCGCCTGCGCGGCCACCAGTTCGCCGACGCGGAAGGGCGCTATCGGTTGCGCAGCATCGTCCCCGGCGTCTATCCCGGCCGTACCCGCCATATCCATGTGAAGGTGCAGCCACCAGGCGGCCGCGTACTGACCACCCAGCTCTACTTCCCGGGCGAATCAGAGAACCGTCCCGACGGCCTGTTTCGCAAGGAATTGCTGGTGCGTACGGCCAAGAACGCCGGATGGCTCACCGGGCGGTTCGATTTCGTGGTGGATTAGGTGTAAAACATTTGTTGAACGTGGCGCCGGGGCGGCGAGGTCAGCAAGGAAAGCCTGACCCGCTGGAGCAGGGACAACTGGCCGGCCTCGGCCTGCAAGTGACGGGCGGCCTCAGGTGTGCACAGCGCCCGCCGCCGTTGCCCTTCCGGGTGGTTTGCGGTAATTCCCACGCCAGAGCCGACACCTGACGGGGGATACCGATGGCAGAGCATAACGAAGTCGCCTACACGACCGCGGACGGCAACGATTATCCGGCCCATGAGCAGACCTATGAAGGGTTCATCATGCTGGTGAAATACGGCACCGCTTCCGTTATTTTCATCGTTGTCATGATGGCGATCTTCCTGACCTGAGCGCTGACCCGGATCGCCGCCGATCCGGCGGCGGTCTGGAAAATAGCCCGGCTTCCGGTCGCAAAACCGGGTATCCATCCCCATGCAATAAGCGTTAGTTTGCTTGCGCGCGCGCTGCCCGCGCCCGCCGGAGGCCCCATGAAGATTGCCGTTGCCAAGGAAATCGATCCGTCCGAGCCGCGGGTCGCCGCTTCGCCCGACACGGTGAAAAAATTCAAGGCGCTGGGCGTCGATATCGCGGTCGAGCCCGGCGCGGGCATCAAGTCCGGCCTGCCGGACTCTGAATTCACCGCGGCCGGCGCCACCGTCAGTGCCGATGCGCTGAAGGACGCCGACATCGTCATCAAGGTGAAGCGGCCCGAGGCTTCCGAACTGGCCAACTACAAGCGCGGGGCGCTGGTGATTGCCATCATGGACCCTTACGGCAACGACGCCGCGCTGAAGGCGATGGCGGACGCCGGCGTTTCGGCATTCGCGATGGAATTGATGCCGCGCATCACCCGTGCCCAGGCGATGGACGTGCTCTCCAGCCAGGCCAATCTCGCCGGCTACCGCGCCGTGATCGAGGGCGCCGAAGCCTTCGGCCGCGCCTTCCCGATGATGATGACCGCGGCCGGCACCATTCCGGCGGCCAAGGTGTTCGTGATGGGCGTCGGCGTCGCCGGCCTGCAGGCGATCGCGACCGCGCGGCGGCTCGGTGCCGTCGTCACCGCGACCGACGTGCGGCCCGCCACCAAGGAGCAGGTCGAGAGCCTCGGCGCCAAGTTCCTCGCGGTCGAGGATGAAGAGTTCAAGAACGCCCAGACCGCCGGCGGCTACGCCAAGGAAATGTCCAAAGAGTATCAGGCCAAGCAGGCCGCGCTGACCGCCGAGCATGTCAAGAAGCAGGACATCGTCATCACCACGGCGCTGATCCCGGGCCGCCCCGCGCCGAAGCTGGTCAGCGCCGAAATGGTGAAGTCGATGAAGCCCGGCTCGGTGCTGGTCGATCTGGCGGTCGAGCGCGGCGGCAATGTCGAGGGCGCAAAGGCCGGCGAAGTCGCCGACGTCGATGGCATCAAGATCGTGGGCTACACCAATGTCGCCGGCCGGGTGGCGGCGTCGGCGTCGAGCCTTTATGCGCGAAATTTGTACAACTTCATCGAAACGCTGGTCGACAAGGCCAGCAAGGCGCTCGCGGTGAACTGGGACGACGAACTGGTCAAGGCCACCGCCTTGACAAAGGACGGCGCCGTCATTCATCCGAATTTTCAGCCCAAATCTTCCTGATACAGAAGGCATAAGGAGAGCCGCCATGGATCATATCGCGCAGGCCGTCGATCCCTTCGTGTTCCGGCTTTCGATTTTCGTGCTCGCCGTGTTCGTCGGCTATTTCGTGGTGTGGTCGGTGACCCCCGCTCTGCATACGCCGCTGATGTCGGTGACCAACGCGATATCTTCGGTGATCGTGGTCGGCGCGCTGCTCGCGGTCGGCGTTCCCATGATCTCGAGCGGCAGCGGCTGGGCGCGGGGCTTCGGCTTCGTCGCGCTGGTCTTTGCCTGTGTGAATATCTTCGGCGGCTTCCTTGTCACCCAGCGCATGCTGGCGATGTACAAGAAGAAGGCCAAGTGAGCGGCGTGCACCTCGGGGTGACGATGACAAGGGGGACCTGAGATGAACGCCAATCTGGCTGCAATACTGTATCTCGTGGCGGGCGTGCTGTTCATCATGTCACTGCGAGGGCTGTCCAGTCCCGCCACATCCCGCCAGGGCAATTTCTTCGGCATGATCGGCATGGCGATCGCGATCGCCACCACGATCGCGAGCCACCCGCCGGCGGACGGCCTCGCCTGGGTGCTGGTGATCCTGGGCGTCACCATCGGCGGCGGCATTGGTGCGGTGATCGCGCGCCGGGTGCCGATGACGTCGATGCCGGAACTGGTCGCCGCGTTCCATTCGCTGGTCGGCATGGCGGCCGTGCTGGTCGCCGCCGGCGCATTCTATGCGCCGGAGGCCTTCGACATCGGCAAGCCCGGCCAGATTCACGCCGCCAGCCTGATCGAAATGTCGCTCGGCGTCGCCATCGGCGCGCTGACCTTCACCGGTTCGGTGATAGCCTTCCTGAAACTGTCGGGCCGCATGAGCGGCGCGCCGATCATCCTGCCGGCGCGCCACATCATCAACATCGTGCTGGCGCTGGCGCTGGTCTTCTTCGTTGTCGGGCTCGTGATGTCCGGCAGCGCGCTCGACTTCTGGCTCATCACCATCATCGCGCTGGTGCTCGGCGCGCTGTTGATCATCCCGCTCGGCGGCGCCGACATGCCGGTCGTGATCTCGATGCTGAATTCCTATTCCGGCTGGGCCGCCGCCGGCATCGGCTTCACGCTCGGCAATTCGGCGCTGATCATCACCGGCGCGCTGGTCGGTTCGTCCGGCGCGATCCTGTCCTACATCATGTGCCACGCGATGAACCGCTCCTTCATCTCGGTTATCCTGGGCGGTTTCGGCGGCGAAACAGCTGCCGCAGGCGCAGGCGGCGGCGAAGTGCGTCCGGTGAAACTCGGCTCGGCCGACGATGCCGCCTTCATCATGAAGAACGCGCAAAAGGTCATCATCGTGCCCGGGTACGGCATGGCGGTGGCGCAGGCGCAGCACGCGCTGCGCGAAATGGGCGACATTCTGAAAAAGGAAGGCGTCGAGGTGAAATACGCCATTCACCCGGTTGCCGGCCGCATGCCCGGCCACATGAACGTGCTGCTGGCCGAAGCCAATGTGCCCTATGACGAGGTGTTCGAACTCGAGGACATCAATTCCGAATTCGCCCAGGCCGACGTCGCCTTCGTGATCGGCGCCAACGACGTCACCAACCCGGCGGCCGAGGACGACAAGACCTCGCCGATCTACGGCATGCCGGTGCTGCAGGTCTGGAAGGCCGGGACCGTGATGTTCATCAAGCGCTCGCTGGCGTCAGGCTATGCAGGCATCGACAATCCCCTGTTCTACCGCGACAACACCATGATGCTGCTCGGCGACGCCAAGAAGATGACCGAGAACATCGTCAAGGGGATGTAAGCCGGTTACGGGAAATCATGGCCGTCCTGAAATGGCTCCTGATCGTCGTTTCGGTCGGCTATGTCGGCGGCTTTGCCGCTTTGTTCCTGCTGCAGCGCTCGTTTCTGTTTCCTATTCCGCAAACCGTGCGCACGACGCCGGACTCTGCCGGCTTTCCGACCGTCGAGGAACACCTGCTGTCCACGGATGATGGCGAGAAGGTTATCGTCTGGCACCTTGCGGCGAAGCCGGGACGTCCTGTCATTCTCTACTTTCACGGCAACGGCGATTTTCTCGCGGGCTTGTTCGGCCGCTTTCGCGAGCTGATCGCCGACGGCACCGGAGTCGTCGCGCTGTCCTATCGCGGCTATGCCGGATCGAGCGGACAGCCGAGCGAGCAGGGCCTGCTGCGGGATGCCGCGGCGGCCTATGTCTTCACCGCGGCGCGATATAGCACGGACAGAATTGCCGTCTGGGGCTTTTCGCTCGGCAGCGGCGTCGCGGTGGCGCTGGCGGCGGACCAGCCGGTCGGCAGAGTGATCCTGGAAGCACCCTACGCATCGGTTGCCGAGGTTGCCGCGTCGGCATTTCCGATTTTCCCGGTGCGCCTCGTGATGCGGGATCCGTTTCACTCCGACCAGCGCATTACGAGGGTAAATGCTCCGCTGCTGTTCATGCACGGCGCCCGCGATGAAACGATACCGATCGTCTTCGGCGAACGCCTGTTCTCGCTGGCGCCTGAACCGAAACAGTTCGTCCGGTTTCCCGAAGGCGGCCATAACGATCTCGACGCATATGGTGCGACGGCAATTGTGCGCCAATTCATCGGCGCCGCAGCGAGCCGATAGATATGGCGCGCCGTTGCATGCTCAGCTTCGGCACCGGGCCCACCAACGTCCTGTTCGGGCTGGTGCACATGGTGGTATTTGCGGTATTCGTGTTCCCGGTGTTCGTGCCTTAACTCACTGGAGCGAAATGAATGATCAGCGCCAAATCAGATGTTCAGGTCGATACGCCCGAAGTCCGTGTCACCGAGTGGCGGCTGGCGCCGGGCAGCGCCACCGGCCATCACACCCACGGGATGGATTATGTCATCGTTCCCGTGACCTCGGGCGAAATGACCATTGTGGCGCCAGGCGGGGAGCGCTCCAAGGCGCAACTTGCGGTCGGAAAATCCTATTTCCGCAAGGCCGGCGTCGAGCATGACGTGCTCAACGAGACATCAAGCGAAATCGTTTTCCTGGAAGTCGAGTTGAAACCCTGAGCCTGTCGCCGGACTTCCCGATCGGCGCTCCGCCGGCAACGGATGTCGCGGCGGGTCAGCAGACTGCCTCCGATCTGTCGCAGTTGATCCCTTAATGCGCCTCAAAGTTCCCGCATCAGAGCAACTGCGGGAGTGCCGGTATGCTGAAAAAGTATCTTACGAAGTTTGCGGTGGACATTTTGCCGTCGGTGGCTGCGACCGTGATCGGGGCCTACATCGTTAATCATTACATCGTCAGCAAGCCTGGCCCGAGCGCCCCTGCCGCATCGGTGGTTTCGACCGTCGATCCGCAGGCCGCACGCGAGGCCCCCGGGGTCGATGCCCAGACTGACGTCAGGACGGACGCGAAGAAACAAAAGTCATCCGACACATCCGCAGAAATCCTCAACAGCCGGGGACCGGGCGTGAAGGCGAAGGGGATCTCGGAACGGGCGGTCCTCGAGAAGGCTGCCGCCGAAAGGGCGCACGAGAAACACGAGAAATCCGCAGATAACGTCGCCGACAAGCCGGCGGAGACCGCTTCCCTTCCGGTCGAGAAGCGGAAGCATCAGCCCGAGCCGCGTGAAAAGACCGCCGCCAAAGCTGTTCCGGCGCCGGTGGTATCGGCGCCAGCGCAAGCAGCGCCGGCGGAGGCATCGGAAGAGCGCCGCGACGCCAACGAACTTGCCCGCGCTGCGATCGATCGCCTGCGCGGTTCGAACGATGGCTCGCCCCGATCTCAGGAAGCCGCTCGCATCCCGGATGCTCCCCGCGTCGTATCGGCGCCTGGGGCCCGGCCGCTGCCGCCACCGATCATGGTCTCGACGCCCGAGCGTCAGACCGTCGATTCGACATATCGGGAAATGACGCCGCCTTATGGCGCCGCGGCGCGGAACGACGGTCCCCGCCGTCCGACGCCCCCGGCCGACATTCCGGTGCCCCCGCTCGATCTGCGTGCCGAAGCATTGGAGCCGCTGGGGCGCCCCGACGGCTCGGGGCCACTGGCGCGGGTCCGCTCCAGAGCCGAAGACGTCTTGTCAGCGGCCCGGTCGGTGTTTCATGTGGTATTGCCGAGATAGCCGAAAGCGGGTTGCGGCGTTTGCCGGCTAGCCGCCGAGGCGGGCCAGGCCGCTTCGCGCGGCCTCGTCCCTGGGACGGATGGCGATGGCGCGGCCATAGGACGCCTTGGCTTTGTCCTTGTCGCCGAGGCGTTCATAGGCCTGTCCCCGGCTCGACCATGCCAGTGCATTTTGCGGGTCGGCCTGCACCGCCTCGTCGAGGTCGGCGGCAGCTTCCTTGAACTTGTCCATCGCGAGGTAGCTGATGGCGCGGGCGAGCAGCGGCTCCGCCCGCTGCGGCGTCAGGCCATTGGCCGAACTGAAGTCGTCGACCGCGAGTTGATGTTGCCTTTCGCGCTGATAGAGCAGGCCGCGGTTGTAAAGCGCCTCGGCATGATGCGGATCGATGGTGATCGCCTGGTTGAACTCGGCCAGCGCTTCCTCGGTTTTTCCGGACGTTGCCAGCGCCTGGGCACGCGTGGCATGGCCATGCGCCTCGCCTGCGCTGGTTGGCGCCGCTGACGCCGCCTTTGGGGCGGCTTCCTTCTCGGGTGCTGACGACCAGGATCCGAGGTCAAAGGAGCAGCCGCCAAGCCCGATTGCGAGCAATACGAGCGGAGCCGACCTACGAGTGCCGAGACGCCAAACTCCGGGAAATCGGGAAAACACCTTAAAGACCATTGTTACAAATACCCGCGCGGCGAACGCAGCATTGGTAACCCGGCGCACCGCAAAATGCATGGTCAAAACAAAAACGCGGACCCGAAGGCCCGCGTTTTCGGCTCAAAATATGTGCGACGAGTCAGCGCGGTCCACGCGGACCGGCGCCCGGGCCGCCACGACCGCCGGCACC
>NZ_JAUYQU010000083.1 GCF_030697065.1 Bradyrhizobium sp. | reverse complement strand
CAGCGTCGGCGCCGGCATGCTGCTCGGACATCTCGGCGGGGCGATGGTCGAGCTGAGCGGCCGGGACATCCCCCGCCTCGCGGCCAGCCTGCAGCTCTCCGAGCAGAGCGCAAGCCTCGCCAGCCAGGGACCGGCACTGCTGGCCTCGCAGAGCGAGGAGATCCTGAAGGATCGCGCCACGAAGATGAAGGAGAGCCAGGCGGTGACGCTGGCCAAGCTCGGCGAGATCACCGCGCTCGGCGCCGACAGGACGGTGGTGTCCAACCTCGCCGAGACCGTCAAGAATATCGACGAAATGATCCGGAGCCTCGGCAACGCAGCGCGCGAGCGCCTCGAGACCGGCGCCCAGCATGACAAGCTCTACGTTGCCGTGCGCGCGGCCCAGACCGCCTTCGTGAAGGCCGCCGGTCCCGCCATGATCGGCGCCCAGACCCAGCTCAACGGCATCTTCGGCGCCCCCGACTTCTCCCAGGACGAGGCCACCAAGGCGGAGCAGGTCGTCGAGCAGCTCGGCGATGTCGTCGCCGGCGGCAACCTCATGGCGTTCAACCTGATATCGGCGCTTTCGTCCGACAGCAGCGACGCGCTGGAGACCATCGAGAAGGAATTCCGCAACGCGCAGCAGCGCGTCAGGAAGAATCTCGATCTGCTGCCCAACGGCTCTTCGACCACCGCGCTTCGCGCCGCGGCCGCGGGCGTCATCGGCCTGGGCGAAGGCAAGACCGGGGTCTTCAAGGTCCGCCAGAAGGAACTCGACGCCGCCGATTATGGCCAGACCATTCTAGAAGAATCCCGCAAGCTCAATGTCGGCCTCGGCATCAGTGTTCAGCAGCTCGTCGACGGCGTGCGCTCCGAGACCGATGCTGCGACCGGACAGGCACGCAGGGAGATTTCGCTGGCGACCACCGTCATGCTGGCGCTCGGCGCGGCGACCCTGCTGGGATCGGTGCTGTTCGTCTGGCTCTATGTCGGGCGCAACATCCTGCGAAGGATCGGCAACCTGCAGCGCTCGATGCAGGTGCTGTCCAGCGGCGATCTCGAGACCGAAATCTACCGCACCAGCCAGCGCGACGAGATCGCGGCGATGGCGGATTCGCTGGAGGTGTTCCGCGAGAGCATGATCGAGGCCCGCGCGCTGAGCGCCGACCAGGACAAGGACCGCATCGCCAAGGCCGAACGCGCCTCGCGCATGGAGGCCCGGATCGTCGAGTTCGAGGCAGCCGTCCGCACCGCGCTCGACACCCTGCAGACCTCGGCGAATTCGATGCAGACCACGGCGCAGAGCATGTCGGTTACCGCCGATCAGTCCAGCGCGCTGGTGAGCGCGGTGGCATCTGCCGCCGAGGAAACCTCGGTCAACGTGCAGACGGTGTCGGCGGGCACCGAGGAACTGTCGTCGTCGATCTCGGAGATCGGCCGCCAGGTGGTCACTTCGGCGCAAATCGCCCGCAAGGCAGTCGAGGATGCCGGCAACACCGACGCCACCATGCAGGGGCTTGCCGACAACGCCGGCCGCATCAGCGTCGTGGTCGACCTCATTCAGACCATCGCCTCGCAGACCAATCTGCTGGCGCTCAACGCCACCATCGAGGCGGCGCGCGCCGGCGAGGCCGGCCGCGGATTTGCCGTGGTCGCTTCCGAGGTCAAGAGCCTCGCCAACCAGACCGCGAAGGCGACCGACGAAATCCGCCAGCAGATCGCCAGCATGCAGACGGTGACGACCTCGGCGGTCGGCGCCATCCGCAACATCTCCACGACGATCAGCGAGATCAACGAAGTGACCGCGGCGATCGCGGCGGCGGTCGAGGAGCAGGGTGCGGCGACGCGCGAGATCGCCCGCAACATCCAGCACGCCGCCGGCGGCACCTCGGAGGTTTCCAGCAACATCGTCGGGGTCTCCACCGCGTCCGCCGAAGCCGGCGCCGCCGCCGGCGAGGTGCTGGGCGCATCCGCGGCCCTGCGCCGCGAGGCCGACGTGCTGCGTTCGGAAATCGACGCCTTCCTGTCCAACATCCGGGCGGCGTAAGGCTCGTCATTCCGGGATGGTCCGAAGGACCAGACCCGGAATCTCGAGATTCCGGGTTCGATGCTTCGCATCGCCCCGGAATGACGGCATTGTCCGGTGTTTTTCGGCTGGCGCGACGCCCCTTGTGCGGTTAAGCCGATAACAACAATCGCGCGAAACCCAACCGATGCATTCAAAAACCGACGCTGTTCCCTCCTCCGCCGAGGCACTGCGCTACCCCTGGGAAAATCACCCCGGCCATGACCAGGTCGTCGAGGTGAGGCCCGGGATATTGTGGGTCCGGCTCAAGCTGCCGTTCCGTCTCAACCACGTGAACATCTATCTGCTCGCCGATGGCGACGGCTGGACCATGGTGGATGCCGGTTTCGGCAACGAGGAGACCATTGCGGCCTGGACCGCGCTGTTCGAAGGCCCGCTCAGCCACGTTAATGTCACGCGGCTGATCGTGACCCATTCGCATCCCGATCACGTCGGTCTGGCCGGATGGATCGTCGATCGCTTCGGCTGTCCGCTGCAAATGTCGCAGGTGGAGTATCTGCAGTCGGTCTACCACCAGAATCGCGGCACCGAGGATCGCCGCAACGCACAGCGGCTGTTCTTCCGGCGCCACGGCATGGACGAGAACCTGACCGACAAGCTGCTCAGCCGCGGCCAGGATTACCTGAAGCGGGTCTCCACCCTGCCGCCGTCCTATCGGCGCATCTCGCATGGCGACGAGGTTTCGATTGGAACGCGGCGCTTCAAGGTCATCACCGGCGGCGGCCACGCGCTCGACCAGGTGATGCTGTATTGCGCCGCCGACAAGCTGTTCCTGTCGGCCGACCAGGTGCTGAGCAAGATCTCGCCCAATGTCAGCGTCTGGGCGGTCGAGCCCGACCAGAATTCGCTCGGCGAGTATCTGGCGTCGCTGGCCAGTCTCACCACGACGCTGCCCTACGATCTGCTGGTGCTGCCCGGCCACGGCGTACCGTTCTACGGATTGAAAACCCGCATCAAGCAGCTGGCCGACCATCACGAGGAGCGCTGCGGACTGATCGCCGATGCCTGCCGGGAAACCCCGCAGTCGTCGAAGGAACTGGTGCCGGTGGTGTTCCACAAGCACGTGCTCGACGTGCACCAGATGGGCTTTGCCGCCGGCGAGCTGATCGCGCACGTCAATTACATGCTGGTCGAAGGGCGCCTGACCGCCGAGGAAACCGACGGCGTGCTGCGCTTTCGGACCACCTGACGGAGCGCGGACTTAGAGCAGCCGTTTGCGGATCGCTTCCTCGACAGCGGCGAGTTCCTGATTGGCCTTGTAAAGTTTGGCCTCGGCCGCCTGCGCGCGATATTCGGCTGCCACCGTGCGTTCTTCCGCGCCGACGATACGCGATTGGGCCTGCTGCAGGGCTCGCGAGACGTCCTGAAGCTTGCCATTGAGCTCATTGACGACTTCGCGGCGCGCGCGCTCGGCCGAGTCCCTTTGCTGTTCGGCAAACCGCAGTTTTTCGGCGAGATTCTCGCACACCGACTGCAACCGCGCTTCGGCTTCGCGGGCCTGGTTTTCCAGATTCTTGAAGATCTCGGCCGCCTGGTGCACGAGATCGAGCGCGGTAGCGCCGCCCTCCCTCGGGGCGGAGGGGGCCAGGCTCACAATGTTTTCGGGCTCGACTGCGGCCGGGGCGGAGGACTTGTACCGATAGTCCCAGATGTCGTCGCGGAGCTGCTGATTTGCGCGAAACGCCATACGCGTGACCCTCGTTGGTATCCTCGCGCCAAAGCTACCGTCAACATGGTAAAGCGAGGGTTAATCGACGCCCGATCGGGCGCGGCTTTCGCCGATCCCGACAGGGACATGCCATCAGCCGGCGGCTTCCGGTTCCAGGCGCCGATTTCGACGCACCGAAGACAGCAAAACCCGTCCAATGCGTTGATCCGGATCAAGTTCTGGTCCGCGCGGGAAGCAACCCGGCCCCTGCCCATCGGGCGGCTGGAAGGCGATTCCGGCTCGACAGCAAAGCTGGAAACGCTCTAAAAAGAGGCTCGCCGTTCGGCTTCACGCTCGGTTTCAGGTTTTGCGATGGATTATAGCCAGTTCTTCAGCACCGCTCTCAGCCGCCTGCATGACGAGCGGCGCTACCGGGTTTTCGCCGATCTCGAGCGGATCGCGGGCCGGTTCCCGCACGCGGTGTGGCATTCCCCTGGGGGACCGCGCAACGTCGTGATCTGGTGCTCCAACGACTATCTCGGCATGGGCCAGCACCCGAAGGTGGTCGGCGCCATGGTCGAGACTGCCACCCGGGTCGGCACCGGCGCCGGCGGCACCCGCAACATCGCCGGCACCCATCACCCGCTGGTGCAGCTGGAGGCCGAACTCGCCGACCTGCACGGCAAGCAAGCCGCGCTGCTGTTCACCTCGGGCTATGTCTCGAACCAGACCGGGATCTCGACGATCGCCAAGCTCATTCCCAACTGCCTGATCCTGTCGGATGCGCTCAACCACAATTCCATGATCGAAGGCGTCCGCCAGGCCGGCTGCGAGCGCCAGATCTTCCGCCACAACGACATGACGCATCTGGAGGAGTTGCTGCGCGCCGCCGGACCGGACCGGCCGAAGCTGATCGCCTGTGAGAGCCTGTATTCGATGGATGGCGATGTCGCCCCGCTGGCGAGAATCTGCGACCTCGCCGAGCGCTATGGCGCGATGACCTATGTCGACGAGGTTCATGCGGTCGGCATGTACGGCCCGCGCGGCGGTGGCATCGCCGAACGCGAAGGCGTCATGCACCGCATCGACGTTCTGGAGGGCACGCTGGCCAAGGCGTTCGGCTGTCTCGGCGGCTACATCGCCGCCAGCGCCGACATCGTCGACGCGGTACGTTCCTATGCGCCCGGCTTCATCTTCACCACCGCGCTGCCGCCGGCGATCTGCTCGGCGGCGACCGCCGCGATCAAGCATCTGAAAACCTCGAGCTGGGAACGCGAGCGCCATCAGGACCGCGCCGCCCGCGTCAAGGCGATCCTCAACGCCGCCGGCCTGCCGGTAATGTCCAGCGAGACGCATATCGTGCCGCTGTTCGTCGGCGATCCCGAAAAATGCAAGCGGGCCTGCGATATCCTGCTGGAAGAGCACGGGATTTATATCCAGCCGATCAACTACCCGACCGTCGCCAAGGGCACCGAACGGCTGCGGGTCACACCCTCGCCCTATCATGACGACGGCCTGGTCGATCAGCTCGCCGAAGCGCTGCTGCAGGTCTGGGAGCGCCTCGGCCTGCCGCTGCGCGCGAAATCGCTGGCGGCGGAATAGCGGCACCCCGCCGCCGCCCCGAAATCCCCGGTTTCGGGGCGCTCACGCACGATGCTTTGCCGGTTCAACCGGGCTATAATGCCCGGCGGCCGTCGTTTTGCGCAGGCCGAGTGTGAGGGGGACAAGCCGCGATGCTGCACGACTGGGGCGTGATCGCAGCCGCTTTCGGCTACATCGGGTTCCTGTTTGTGATCGCCAGCTATGGCGACCGGCTCTCGCCGACCCAGCGCGGCCGCGCCAGCGCCCTGATCTACCCGCTGTCGCTGGCGATCTACTGCACATCCTGGACGTTCTTTGGCTCGGTCGGATTCGCCACCCGCACCGGCGTCGACTTTCTCGCGATCTATCTCGGCCCGATCCTGATGATCGCGTTCTGCACGCCGCTGGTGCGGCGCGTCATCAAGCTGGCGAAGTCGCAGAACATCACCTCGATCGCCGATTTCATCGCCGCGCGTTACGGCAAGAGCCAGGCGGTCGCGGCCACCGTCGCGGTGATCGCGATCGTAGGCTCGGTTCCCTACATCGCGCTGCAGCTCAAGGCGGTGGCGGCGTCGCTCGGGACCATCCTCGGCGAAGACCAGGGGGCTTTCTCCTCGATTCCGATCATCGGGGACGTCGCGCTGATCGTCACGCTGGCGATGGCCGCCTTCGCGGTGCTGTTCGGCACCCGACAGACCGACGCGACCGAACATCAGCACGGCCTGATGCTGGCGATCGCCACCGAATCCATCGTCAAGCTGGTGGCCTTCATCGCGGTCGGCGCCTTCGTCACGTTCTGGATGTTCTCGCCGGTCGAGCTGATCGAGCGCGCGATGAAATCCCCGGAAGCGGTGCGGGCCATCGAGTACACGCCCTCGATCGGCAACTTCCTCACCATGACGCTGCTGTCGTTCTTCGCGATCATGCTGCTGCCGCGCCAGTTTCACGTCAGCGTGGTAGAGAATTCCAGCGACGCCGACGTGGGCCGGGCGCGCTGGCTGTTTCCGCTGTATCTGATCGCCATCAACCTGTTCGTGATTCCGATCGCGCTCGCCGGGCTCGTGACCTTCCCGTTCGGCGCCGTCGAGGCCGACATGTACGTGCTGGCGTTGCCGATGCAGGCGAATTCGCCGGCGCTCAGCGTCCTCGTCTTCGTCGGCGGCCTGTCGGCGGCCACTGCCATGGTGATCGTGGAATGCGTCGCGCTGTCGATCATGGTTTCGAACGATATCGTGGTGCCGCTGGTATTGCAGCGAAGCCGGGAGTCCCGCGCCGGCCAGAAGGATTTCGGCAACTTCCTGCTCCGGGTCCGCCGCCTGGCGATTTTCGCCATCATGGTCATGGCGTATTTTTACTACCGCGCGCTCGGCAATGCCCAGCTGGCGGCGATCGGCCTGTTGTCCTTTGCGGCGATCGCGCAGCTGGCGCCGTCCTTCTTCGGCGGCCTGTTCTGGCGCCGCGCCACCGCAAGAGGCGCCATGGGCGGCATGCTGGTCGGCGGCGCGGTGTGGATCTACACGCTGTTTCTGCCGAGTTTCCTCGACGGCAATGCCGCCGGCATGCTGCTGCTGCAGCACGGTCCCTTCGGAATCGAGGCGCTGCGTCCGCGCGCCCTGTTCGGCGCCGATCTGCCGCCGCTGCTGCACGGCGTGTTGTGGTCGCTTTCGCTCAATCTGCTGACCTATATCGTGCTGTCGATGGCGCGCCAGCCGTCCTCGATCGAGCGGCTGCAGGCGGACCTGTTTGCGCCGAGCACGCTGGCGCCGATGAACCCCGCCTTCCGCCGCTGGCGCACCACGGTGACCGTGCAGGACATGCAGAGCACCGTCGCGCAATATCTCGGCCCCGACCGCGCCCGGCACTCGTTCGAAGCCTTTGCGAACGCGCGTCACACTGCGCTCGACCCCGCCGCACCAGCCGACTTCGAATTGCTGCAGCATGCCGAGCATCTGATCGCCTCGTCGATCGGGGCGGCGTCCTCGCGGCTGGTGATGTCGCTGCTGTTGCGCAAGCGCACGGTTTCCGCCAAGGCCGCGCTGAAGCTGCTCGACGATTCCCACGCGGCCCTCCACTTCAACCGCGAGGTACTGCAGACCGCGCTGAACCATGTGCGGCAGGGCATCGCCGTGTTCGATGAGGAGTTGCAGCTGATCTGTTCGAACCGCCAGTTCGGCGAAATTCTCGGACTGCCGCTGCACCTCGTGCAGATCGGGATTCCGCTGCAGGAGATCCTGGAATATATGGGCGCGATCAACCCTGCCGGCCTCGACGAACGCGACGGCGCCGCGCTGCTGGACATGCGGCTGGCCGCCTACACCACCGAAGGCGAGCCCTATCTGGAACGGCTGCCGGACCGTCACCTGGTGATCGAGGTGCGCGCCAACCGGATGCCCGGCGGTGGGCTGGTGATCACCTTCTCCGACGTCACCCCGTCGTTCGAGGCGGCGGAAGCACTGGAACGCGCCAATGCGACGCTGGAGAAGCGGGTGCGGGACCGCACAGAGGAACTCACCCGCCTGAATTCGGAGCTGGCGCGGGCCAAGAGCACCGCCGAGGACGCCAACATCTCGAAAACGCGCTTCCTGGCCGCGGCCAGCCACGACATCCTGCAGCCGCTGAACGCGGCGCGGCTTTACGTCACCAGCCTGGTGGAACGCCAGAACGGCGGCGAGGACTCTCGGCTGGTAGAGAACATCGACGATTCGCTGGAGGCGATCGAGGAGATCCTCGGAGCCCTGCTGGATATCTCGCGGCTCGACGCCGGCGCCATGACGCCCTCGATCTCGAGCTTCAAGATCGGCGACCTGATGCGTTCGCTGGAAATCGAATTCGCGCCGATTGCGCGGGCCAAGGCGCTGAGGCTGACCTTCGTGCCGAGTTCGCTGGCAGTGGAATCCGACCGCCTGATGCTGCGCCGGCTGCTGCAGAACCTGATTTCCAACGCTATCAAATATACCCCGCGCGGCCGCGTGCTGGTCGGCTGCCGGCGCCGCGGCAGGTCGCTGCAGATCGGGGTCTACGACACCGGTGTCGGCATTCCCGTGGTCAAGCGCAGCGAGATCTTCAAGGAGTTTCACCGGCTGGAACAGGGCGCGCGGATTGCGCGCGGCCTCGGGCTGGGACTGTCGATCGTCGAGCGGCTCGCGCGCGTCCTCAACCACGGCATCGCGCTCGGTTCCAATGGCAGCGGCGGCTCGTTCTTCTCGGTGACGGTGCCGGTCGCCAGCGCTGTCACCGTCACCGGGGCGGTCACCAGCGCCACGCCGCTGTCCAGGACGCCGATGAGCGGCGCGCTGATCGTGTGTATCGAGAACGATCCGGCAATCCTGGACGGCATGAAGACCCTGCTGACGGCCTGGGACGCCGAGGTCATCGCAGTGACCGATCCCGAGGCCGCCATCGAGGCAATTGAGTCCGCCGGCGCTCCGGTCACCGGCCTGCTGGTCGACTATCACCTCGACCGGGGCAACGGCATCGCCGCGATCCGGGACATCCGCCGGCGCTTCGGCGAGAAAATTCCGGCGATCCTGATCACCGCCGATCGCAGCCCGCATGTGCGGGACGCGGCGCGCGACGAGAACATCGCGGTGCTCAACAAGCCGGTCAAGCCGGCAAGCTTGCGGGCGCTGCTCGGGCAATGGCGGACGCAGCAGATGGTGGCGGCGGAGTAGCTGCCCCGGCCGTCCCAATCCGATGGGGTCGATGATGAAGGCGCAAGGTTTCGATATCCTGTCGCGCGAGTTCCACGCCAATCCGTTTCCCACGCTCGACCGCATGCGGGCTGAAGGGCCAGTGGTTGGCGTGAAGCTGCCGATCATGGGACATACATGGCTCGCCGTCACCCATGACGCCTGCGCCGCATTGCTGAAGGATCATGAGAGCTTCGCGCGTGATCCCGCCAATGCCGGGAGCAGGACGCAGCAGCGGATCCTCAAATTCCTGCCCAGGACGATCGGCATTCTGGCGCTGAACATGCTCGGCCACGACGATCCCGAACACCGCCGGCTCCGCGGCCTTGTCGACCAGGCGTTCCAGCGCCGCACGATCGAGGCCATGCGACCCATAATCACGGAAATCGCCGATCGCCTTCTCGACCGGCTGGATGGACGGATGGATGCCGATCTGATGGCTGAATTCTGCCGGGACCTGCCACTTTCGGTGATCTGTGCGATGCTCGGCCTTCCGGAGCAGGATCATGATCGATTCAAGAACTGGCTTGGCGGGCTGAAGGACACCGCCAACATCGGCGCGGTGATCCGCGCCATCCCCGGCGTGATCAAGGTGGTCCGTTATCTTCGCCGCGTCTCCCGACCGAGAGGCGGAGCGCTGCCTGACGGACTGATCGTCGCGCTGCGGGACGCCGAAACCGGGGGACAGACCCTGAGCGAGGACGAACTGGTGTCGATGATCTTCCTGCTGTTCGGAGCCGGACAGGAAACCACGACCCACCTGATCTCAGGCGGACTGTTCGCTTTGCTGTCGCACGGGGATCA
>NZ_JAUYQU010000022.1 GCF_030697065.1 Bradyrhizobium sp. | reverse complement strand
GCCGATATAGCCGGAGCCCGGTTCGAAGATCGGCCGGGGAACGGTGATGCCGCGCTGGTTGGCGAAGAACAGCCCGAAGAGCGAATGCGAATTGCGCGGCGTCGGCATCGACGCGAGCACCGCCAGATACCAGAACAGGATCTGGAACAGCAGCGGCAGGTTGCGGATCAGCTCGACATAGCCTCCCGCGATCCGCGACAGCAGCCAGTTCGGCGACAGCCGGGCCAGCGCCACGAGAAATCCAAGCACGGTGGCGAAAAAGATGCCGACAACCGAGACCGACAGCGTGTTGAGCAACCCGACGAAAAACACGCGGGTATAGGAGTCGGATCCGGAATACGGGATCAGATTCTGGTTGACGTCGAATCCGGCCGTATTGGCCATGAAGCCAAAGCCGGCGGTGATCCGCTGCGCCTGCAGGTTGGCGCGGGCATTGGCGACGATTTCGTAGGCGATCCAGGCGAGCGCTGCGACGAACAGGATCTGGACGACGAATCCGCTCCACCCGGCCCGGCCACCCAGCGCGCGCTGCAGTTTGGCGACAAACTGCGGCGGCGGTCTTCGGGGTTCGATGGCCATCGCCGCAGCCCTGGGGCCGGCGGTCAGCGGATCGGCGGTGCGTACTGGATTCCGCCCTTGTTCCAGAGCGCGTTGATGCCCCGGGCAATGCCGAGCCGGGAGCCGGCGCCGACGTTGCGGTCGAAGCTTTCGCCGTAATTGCCGACCGCCTTCACGATCCGCGTGACCCAATCCTTGGTAAGGCCGAGCTGTTCACCGAGATTGCCATCGACCCCGAACACCCGCTTCATCTCCGGCTTGGTCGATTTCGCCATTTCGTCGACGTTCTTCTGGGTGATCCCGAGTTCTTCCGCGGTAATCATCGCGAAAAGCGTCCACTTCACGATATCAAACCACTGGTCGTCGCCATGGCGCACCATCGGACCCAGCGGCTCCTTCGAAATCACTTCGGGAAGCACGACGTGGTCGGCCGCGTTGGCGAGCTTCAGGCGATCGGCATAGAGCCCGGACACGTCCGTGGTGAAGACGTCACAGCGTCCGGACTCGTAAGCCTTGATGGCTTCGTCGTTGGTGCCGAACGCGATCACCTCGTACTTCATGTTGTTGCCCTTGAAGTAGTCGGCCAGGTTCTGCTCCGTCGTGGTGCCGGTCTGCACGCAGACCGAGGCGCTGTTCAGTTCCAGAGCGGAATTGACCTTGAGGGACTTTTTCACCATGAAGCCCTGGCCGTCGTAATAAGTCACGCCGGTGGAGCTCGCGCCGAGCGAAGTGTCGCGCGACAGCGTCCATGTGGTATTGCGCGAAAGCACGTCGATTTCGCCGGACTGCAGCGCGGTAAAGCGATCCTTGGCCGACAGCGGCACGAACTTGATCTTGGTGGGGTCGTTGAAGACAGCCGCGGAGATGGCGCGGCAGATGTCGACGTCGAGCCCGGTCCAGTTGCCCTTGTCATCGGGCGACGAGAAACCCGGAAGGCCCTGGCTGACACCGCAGGACAACAAGCCGCGGTCTTTGATCGTCTTGAGCGTTTGCGCGGTGGCAGCCTCGGCCGAGAACGCGGCGGCGAGAGCAAGGGTGAAAACCAGGGATACACGTTTCATGGCAAGGCCTTTCAAGGGTCGTCTGGAACGTTTGCCTATCTCGCTGACGCCGATGGGCCGATCCGATAATCCATCCCTAAACGGCATGCCTGACAACCGGTTTGTTGCGCATTCCGGTCAGGAGATGGATCGACGATCGCGGCAGGCCCCTCAACGTGCAGCGACTGATTAGCTCGCCTGCATCACAGAACGACTGGCGAGCCGGGTCAAGGGGTGAGGCCGGCCTTCTGTGTCTTGTGATAAGCCGAACCGCCCCGAAACGGCCGTTAGCTGGGATTTTGAGGCGGGCCGCGACACCTGGGCGCAGATGGGACTTGGTCAATCCCCCCGTTGTCCGCGGTTCAGCCATGCTCCATCTGGCCGCGACGGGCCGGCTTGCATCAATAGACACCGCGCGACCGGCGATCTCGAGCTCCCGCCGGAACAGTTGCAAAATAAGGATTCGTGAAGCACTGCGCACCGCGGCCCGCCGCCGACTGCGCGCACTGCGCCAGCGAGGTGTAATCGCATCCGATAGACCCACCGCCTATGCCGTAGGTCTGCAGGCAGACTGGGTATCGCGGATCATACGTCTGGGCCTGCACCGGCGTCGCAGTCAAAACCGTCGCGACAGCCAAACCCGCCAAAACCGGAACGCGCATCGATGGATTCCTGCCCTGCTCGCCGCAACGGCGGCCTCAAGGATCGTATCCTAGCGCATGAACCAGTTCGCTGAACTAACATCATGGTGAGTTAAGGCAATCTAGGCCTTGACGTCGACCAATAGCGCCTGCGCCTGCTCGGCCTGTCGCTTTGCCTCGATCAGCGCCTGCACGTCGCTGTTGATGACCGTCGCCGGCGCCTTCGCGGTCTCGTCGATGACAAGCTGGATCTTGGCCTGCGTCACCGCGGCAGGCACGGGATAAATCACCATGGCACCCTCCTGGACATCTCCAGACTGCCAACGGGCCGTTTATGAATTGCAAATGGATTGGGTTAATGACGGTTTTTTAACCAGTGGTCCGGGCGGATTTTCGCGGCCCCTGTTCGTTCTCCGTGAACAGAAAGAGTCCGTGGTGCCGCGAGGCGTTTCGCGGAACCCGTTCCGCCAGGCCACGTTGAAATATCAAGCCCGCGGGCACAAAGCGCCTTGCGCGCGCCGGCAAAACAGCTGAAGCCAACCCGCACGGACTGAGCCCTTGCGACGTGCCTCTATCCTACCGTCGATCACCCATGAGGAGCCCGTGTGATGCTGAACGATCGAGAAAAGATTCTGACCGCGCTCCGCGAGAAGCCGCTCAAGATCTATGAGGTCATGAAGCGCGCGAACCTTCCCAACGAGGAAGCCTGCCAGTCCCTGCTGATGAAAATGCGGAGCGAAGGTTCGGTCAAATTCGACATCCACAAGGGACGATGGCAGATCGGCTGATCGAGGCTGCTGCGATCGTTCGCTGCGTCGGTTCGACGCACTACTGGTACGCCGCCACGATGTCCGACACCGCCCGCTCCAGCTGTTTGGCCGTCGAGCACTGCCGCACCACGGTGCAGAAGGCGGAATAGCGCGGCATTTCGGAATCGCCCCAGCCCCAGGCCATGCGCCCTTCCGGATTGAGCCAGACCAGCCGCTTGGAGCGCTCTGAAATCGTGCGCAGGATGTCGGCGCGCGGATCGAGGTTATTGGT
>NZ_JAUYQU010000179.1 GCF_030697065.1 Bradyrhizobium sp. | reverse complement strand
CGAGAAAATTGCGAGTCCGAAATCGTGCAGCGAGACTCTTGCCGGTCACGCGCCGGCCGACCGCCGCCGCTGCGCGCGCCACCACACGGCGAACGCGATGACCACGGCGCCCGCCAGCCCGAACCAGGTGATGACGTATTGCATGTGGTTGTCCTTGAGCCGGACGGTGAGCGGGCCGGGTTTCGGGATGCCGCTTGCCGGCACCGGCGTTTCGAGGTCGACGTAAAACGGCGCGACCGGCTTGCCGCCCTCGCCCCAGCCCAGCGCCCGCGCCATCGCCGGATGGTCGCGGGTGAACCACAGCCGTTTGGCCATATTCTCCGGCGGCGTCAGCGAACCCGCGCTTTCGGGAAAGCGGAGATAGCCCGTCAGCGTCACAGGCTCCGCCGTGATCAGCCGCGTGACAGCGCGGTCCTGCTGGGCGCGGTCCTGCATGGTGTTCTGCACGAAGCCGGCATTGATCACGACGATCTCGCCAGAGGGCAGTGCCGCGGGCAGGAACGCCCAAGTGCCGGGACCGGTGATATCGTCGCGCACCGCCGAGCCGGCGCTGTAGACCATCGCATCGGGCCGGGGCTGCCAGGTCGCGACAAAACGGACGCGGCGGAATTCATCGCGGGCCGGCGTCAGCGCGCTCCATTGCGAGGGCTGCGGCAGCGCGCCGGGAGCCGCCGCGAGGCGTTCGGTCAGGGCCGCGATCAGCGCGTGCTTCTCGGCCCGGCGCTGCAACTGCCATACCCCGAGACCGACGCACAGCGCCACCAGGGCCAGCGAGAAAATGCCGAAGCCGGCGACGCCGCGGCGGGACGCAATGATCCCGCTCATTTCGGCTCGCGATCGATCAACTGGCCGGGTGCCGCCTTGTGGTGGAACTGGAGCGCGATCAGCAGCGACTTCATCGACCGCATCGGCAGCAGCGTGGTCGCGAGAACGAGCGGCAGCCAGAGTGCGGCATGCAGCCAGAACGGCGGCTGGTACTTGACCTCCACGATCAGGGCCGATCCGACCACGATGGCGCCGGCGATCATGATCAGAAAAATCGCAGGCCCGTCGCCGGTGTCGATGAAGGCGTAGTCGAGCCCGCATGATTCACAGCGCGGCCGCAGGCTGAGGAAGCCGGCGTACAATTTGCCCTTGCCACAGCGTGGGCATTTGCAGGCGAGGCCGCGCATCGCGCTCTGCGTCACCGTGGGCAGGGTCTCGTCGGGCATGTTCTGTCCTTCCCCTCTCCCCTTGTGGAAGAAGGTGGCTCGAATGAGCGAAGCGAATTCAAGCCGGGTGACGGGTTTGTCTCTGCGGACCCCTCATCCGGCGCGCTTTGCGCGCCACCTTCTCCCACAAGGGGGGAAGGAAGCAAAAAAGGGCGGCCTTGCGGCCGCCCCCTTGTAGCACAAGGCACGGGGATCAATGCCAAGCCAGCGTCACCGCCCCCAGACATAGATGGCGACGAACAGGAACAACCACACCACGTCGACGAAATGCCAGTACCAGGCGGCGAATTCGAAACCGAGGTGCTGGGTCGGCGTGAAATGCCCGGCATAGACGCGGAACAGGCAGACCAGCAGGAAGATGGTGCCGACCAGCACGTGGAAGCCGTGGAAGCCGGTCGCCATGAAGAAGGTCGCGCCGTAGATGTTGCCGGCGAAGGCGAAGGTGGCGTGGCCATATTCATAGGCCTGCACGCAGGTGAAGGCCGCGCCGAGCAGGACGGTGAGGATCAGGCCCCATTTCAGGCCCTGGCGGTCGTTCTCGAGCAGCGCGTGATGCGCCCAGGTCACCGTGGTGCCCGAGGTCAGCAGGATCAGGGTGTTCAACAGCGGCAGGTGCCAGGGATCGAAGGTCTCGATGCCTTTCGGCGGCCAGACGCCGCCGAACAGCGCCTCGCGGGTGACGTGGACGGCATCGGCGGGGAACAGCGCCGAGTTGAAGTAGGCCCAGAACCAGGCGACGAAGAACATAACTTCGGAGGCGATGAACAGGATCATGCCGTAGCGATGGCTGATCTGCACCACGCGGGTGTGATCGCCCTTGTACTGGGCCTCCTGGATCACGTCCTTCCACCACGCCGCCATGGTGTAGAGCACACCGATGGTGCCGATGCCGAAAACGATCGGGGCGGCGCCGAACATCTTGTGCATCCAGGCGACTGCGCCGACCGCCATGATGAAGGCCGAGATGGAACCGACGACCGGCCACGGGGAGGGATCGACGAGGTGGTAGTCGTGGTGCTTGACGTGCGCCGTAGCCATTGCGGTCTCTCCGTTAGCGGTGCCGTGCTATTCGGCACGCATTCGTCTCAAAAATCAAATCCCGTCCCTGGCGATATTCCGAGGTCCCCGGGGATCCCGGCGGTCAGAGATTGCCCTTGCGCTTGTCCGCCGGCTCGCTCGCCGCCACCGGCTTCGGCGCCGTTTCACGCATGGGGTAGAAAGTATAGGACAGGGTGATGGTGCTCAACCCGTCGTTATCGCTGTCCGCGGCCAGGGCCGGATCGACGTAGAACACCACCGGCATCTGGCGCTTTTCGCCCGGCGCCATGGTCTGATCGGTGAAGCAGAAGCAGTTGATCTTCTGGAAATACGCCCCGACCGTCAGCGGCGCCACATTATAGGCGGCCTGCCCGGTGGTCTCCCGCGCCGACAGGTTGGTCACGTCGTAGAACACGGTGAAGACTTCGCCGATCCGGACCTCGATTTCGGTCTGCTCCGGCTCGAACTTCCATGGCAGTCCCGGTCCGACATTGGCATCGAAGCGCACCGCAATCTTGCGCGCCAGCGGCGCGCCCGATGGAGCCGAGGTCGCGACCTGGGTGGTGCCGTTGAAACCGGTGGTGCGGCAGAACCAGTCGTAGAACGGCACCGCCGCATAGGATGCGCCGAGCATCAGCACCACGACGAAGCCGCAGATCGAAGCCACTGCCGCATCGCGGCCAAGCCCGCGCAGCGAAAAGAGTCCGCGCAGCGAAAACAGCCCGCGTTGACCGTGGCGCGCGGTCGTGGCCTGGCTCGTGGTCGGCGGTTGCGGCATCGTCGGCGGGCGCTCCATGTCGATCCTCTCGTCACATCGGCCGCAGCATCACCGCCGGTCCCTTGACCATGGTGACCGCGAAAAACAGCACGACCAGGACGCCGAGCGCCAGCGCGATGGCGATCGAACGCTCGCGGCGGGTTTTCTTCTGCGCCTCGGTGAGCACGATTCCGTCCGGCTTCTGATTGTCATCCATTCGCTCATGCGCCCCCTACCAGATCGACGGTGCAATGGCATGGACGACGACCTCGAGCAGCAGGGTCGCGAAAAGCACGAACAGATAAACGATCGAGAAGGCGAACAACTTTCGCGTGGCGCGCAAGGCCTGGCTGCCGGTGCGGCGCCGGTAGACGTTCACCGCAAATGCGAACATGACGGCGCCGAGCGCCAGCGATGTCACGCCGTAGACGGCGCCGAAATAGCCGAGCGGCCAGGGAGCCACCGCGACCGCGACCAGCACGATGGTATAGAGGAGGATCTGCAGCCGGGTCGCATCGGGACCGGCAACCACCGGCAGCATCGGCACCCCGGCGCGGGCGTAGTCGTCATTGCGAAACAGCGCCAGTGCCCAGAAATGCGGCGGCGTCCAGAAGAAGATGATCAAAAACAGCAGCAGCGGCTCGATCGACAGCGAGCCGGTCGCCGCCGCCCATGCCACGACCGGCGGCAGCGCGCCGGCGGCTCCGCCGATCACGATGTTCTGCGCGGTCCAGCGCTTCAGCGCGATGGTGTAGATCACGACGTAGAAGAAGATCGTGAAAGCCAGCAATCCGCCGGCCAGCCAGTTGACCAGGACGCCGAGCGTCATGACCGAGAAGAACGCCAGGATCAGGCCGAAGGCGAGCGCTTCCGGGCGCGTGACCCTGCCGCGCGGGATCGGCCGATTGACCGTGCGCGACATCAGCGCGTCGATATCGCTTTCGTACCACATGTTGAGCGCGCCCGAGGCGCCGGCGCCGACCGCGATGCAGAGAATCGAGGTGAAGGCCAGCACCGGATGGACGTGGCCGGGCGCGATCACGAGCCCGACCAGCGCCGTAAAGATCACCAGCGACATCACCCGCGGCTTCAGCAGCGCGACGTAGTCGGCAACTCTGGCCTCCGAGAAGCGGGGCAGTTCGATGGCGTTGTGGTCGATAACCGACAAGACAGGTCTTTCTTCCGTTTAGGGGCGCGGCGCATACGATGCGCCGCGCATGATCGATTACTGCACGCGCGGCAGCACTTCGAACTGATGGAACGGCGGCGGCGACGACAGTGTCCACTCCAGCGTGGTGGCGCCCGCGCCCCACGGATTGGCGGCAGCCTGTTCCTTCTTCACGAACGCCAGGACGACGCCGTAGAGGAAGATCAGCACGCCGAAGCCGGAGAGGTAGGAGCCGAGCGATGACACCAGGTTCCAGCCGGCAAAGGCGTCCGGATAGTCGACGTAGCGGCGCGGCATGCCGGACAGGCCGAGGAAATGCTGCGGGAAGAACACCAGGTTGACGCCGACAAAGGTGACCCAGAAGTGCAGCTTGCCGATGAATTCCGAATACATGTAGCCGAACATCTTCGGGAACCAGTAGTACCAGCCGGCGAAGATGCCGAACACCGCGCCCAGCGACAGCACGTAGTGGAAGTGCGCGACCACGTAATAGGTATCCTGCAGCACGCGGTCGACGCCGGCATTGGCCAGCACCACGCCGGTGACGCCGCCGACCGTGAACAGGAAGATGAAGCCGATCGCCCACAGCATCGGCGTCTTGAACTCGATCGAGCCGCCCCACATCGTGGCGATCCAGGAGAAGATCTTCACCCCGGTCGGCACCGCGATCACCATGGTGGCGGCGACGAAATAGGCCTGCGTCGCCGACGACATGCCGACGGTATACATGTGGTGCGCCCACACCACGAAGCCGATGCCGCCGATCGCGACCATCGCATAGGCCATGCCGAGATAGCCGAATACCGGCTTCTTCGAGAAGGTCGAGACGATCTGGCTGATCATGCCGAACGCCGGCAGGATCAGGATGTAGACTTCGGGGTGACCGAAGAACCAGAACAGATGCTGGAACAGCACCGGGTCGCCGCCGCCTTCGGCGGAGAAGAAGGTGGTGCCGAAATTGCGGTCGGTGAGCAGCATGGTGATGGCGCCGGCCAGCACCGGCAGCGACAGCAGCAGCAGGAACACGGTGACCAGGATCGACCACACGAACAGCGGCATCTTGTGCAGGGTCATGCCCGGCGCGCGCATGTTGAAGATCGTGGTGATGAAGTTGATGGCGCCGAGGATCGAGGAGGCGCCGGCCAGATGCAGCGACAGGATCGCGAAATCGACCGCCGGTCCCGGATGGCCCGAGGTCGACAGCGGCGCGTACATGGTCCAGCCCGCGCCGACGCCGCTGGAGCCCGGCGCACCCTCGACGAAGGTGGACATCAGGAGCAGCGCGAACGAGGCCGGCAGCAGCCAGAACGAGATGTTGTTCATGCGCGGGAACGCCATGTCGGGCGCGCCGATCATCAGCGGCACGAACCAGTTGCCGAAGCCGCCGATCATCGCCGGCATCACCATGAAGAAGATCATGATGAGGCCGTGCGAGGTCACGAACACGTTGTAGGTATGGCTCTCGTGGAACAGCTGCACGCCGGGATACATCAGCTCGATGCGGATCGCGATCGACATCGCGGCGCCGATGATGCCGGCGAAGATCGCGAACACCAGGTACATCGTGCCGATGTCCTTGTGGTTGGTCGAATAGACGAAGCGCCGCCAGCCGGTTGGATTGGCGTGCGCGTGATCGTCATGCGCGTGGGCGTGATCGTGAGGAGCCGGTGTTGCTGTTGCCATTTTCAAATCCTGCCTTGCAGTCCCTGTCGGACCTCGCGGTCCCGTCGCCCTTGTCCCATTGCCGCGCTTAAAGCCGTCAGGCTTACTGCGCGACCGCGCCCGCCGCCGAGGCGAACGAGTTCGCCGGGTTGGTCGCAAACTTCTTCTTCGCAGTCTCAACCCAGGCCGCGAATTCCTGATCGCTCACCACCCGCACCGCAATCGGCATGAAGGCGTGATCCTTGCCGCACAGTTCCGAACACTGGCCGTAGAACATGCCGGTCTTGGTGGCCTTGAACCAGGTCTCGTTGAGGCGACCGGGGATGGAATCGATCTTGATGCCGAACGCCGGCACCGCGAAAGCGTGGATCACGTCGGCGCCGGTGGTCTGGATCCGGATCACCTTGTTGACAGGCACCACCATCTCGTTGTCGACGCCGAGCAGCCGGGGCTTCTTGTCGGCAGCCATCAGCGAATCGAATTCGAACTTGCCGTTATCGGGATAGGCGTAGGTCCAGTACCATTGCTTGCCGGTCGCCTTGACGGTCAGGTCGACCTTGGGGATGTCGAGCTGCTGGAACAGCAGCCGGAACGACGGCACCGCGATGGCGACCAGGATCAGCACCGGAATCAGGGTCCAGGCGACTTCGATCAGGGTATTGTGGGTGGTCTTTGAGGGGATCGGGTTGGCCTTGGCGTTGAACTTCACCACCACCATGATCAGCAGCACCAGCACGAACAGCGTGATGATGGTGATGATCCAGACCAGCAGGGTGTGGAACGAGGTGATCTTGTCCATCACCGGCGAGGCCGATTGCTGCAGGGTCCATTCCCAGGGCGCGGGCTGGCCCAATTCGGCGAAAGCCGCCCCGCCGGCCGCCAGCGCAACGCCTGCCACCGCCAAACCCAGCAACCGTCGGCCAATCCGGCCCTTCGACATCTTCATGCCGCTCGCGCTCCCATGATGAATTCCCAAAGCTAAATCCCCAAAGCATTCCCGCCGGATGGCGGGGAAATGCTGCACGATCCGCCCCGACAAACGGCCTTGGGAAGTACTCCTTCGAGTACCGGGGCCAGAAAGCTAGAACGCGTCGAAATCCAGCCTCTCAAACCATAATTCTCGGGCTCTCGCAATGCAGTAGTGGAGCATGGTTCAGCGCGTCACCGGCAATTCGGCGCCTATCGCATTTTCCCGTAAGATGAGGCCAAGGTCCCCGTCCGGCGGGCCGATCGCGCTTGACAGCCGGATTGCCCGATGTAGGCACAGGCGGGGCGATCCGGCGGAGCCTGATTCGCCTTGGAGAGCAGCCATCCCGGCGCAGGATCCGGGAATGTTGCCTTCAAGGCGCCGTCATTTGCCGTATCAGTCCAAGGTCAGTCCAGCGCTCGGACCGGCCCAGCTGAGGA
Organism: Bradyrhizobium sp.; assembly: GCF_030697065.1. GTDB lineage: Bacteria > Pseudomonadota > Alphaproteobacteria > Rhizobiales > Xanthobacteraceae > Bradyrhizobium. The sequence continues at coordinate 6,029 of NZ_JAUYQU010000179.1, read as the reverse complement.
ATATCGAAGGAATCGAGCCTGATGGGGCGTTCGACATACCGGACGAGAAGCGTGGGCCATCGTGGCCATCGATGGGCCGACGGTTCTGGCCGCCTCAAGGCCACGCGCCTGGCCGCGGCGGGCTTCGCCGCCGCGCTGCTGCTGGGCATGACCGGCGCCGCCCACGCGCAGGGCGCGGTGCGCTCGGTGCATGGCGACTGGCAGATCCGCTGCGACACCCCGCCGGGCGCCCAGGGCGAGCAGTGCGCCCTGATCCAGAGCGTGGTGGCGGAAGACCGTTCCAATGCCGGCCTCACCGTGATCGTGCTGAAAACCGCCGACCAGAAGAGCAAGCTGATGCGCGTGGTGGCGCCGCTCGGCGTGCTGCTGCCCTCGGGGCTCGGCCTGAAACTCGACAATCAGGATGTCGGCCGCGCCGGCTTCGTGCGATGCCTGCCCAATGGCTGCGTCGCCGAGGTGGTGATGGACGACAAGCTGCTCGGCCAGCTGCGCACCGCCATGACCGCGACGTTCATCATCTTCGAGACCCCGGAAGAGGGCATCGGGTTTCCGCTGAGCCTCAACGGGATCGGCGAGGGATATGACAAGCTGCCGTGAGAGGGTATTTTTACGCGATCACGGGCCCTCCCCTTTGCGACGAAAGTACCTATCTTCAAGCTGTCTTCGTTCCGGCCTGGAATAGCACGCGCCGTGACGGCCTGAACTGAGAGTTCTTTTGGAGCCCCCCATGACCCCCACCACCTCCCTGCTCGACCGCGCCAATCTCGACCGCGATGCCGTCCGCCATCAGGTGGCGCGCGGGCTGGAGGGGGCCGACGACGGCGAGCTGTTCCTGGAATTCAGCCAGTCCGAGGCGCTGATGTTCGACAACGGGAGGCTGAAGCAGGCCACCTACGATACCGCGCAGGGGTTTGGCCTGCGCGCGGTGAAGGATGACGCGGTCGGTTATGCGCATTCGTCCGACGTGTCGCTGCCGGCGCTGATCCGCGCCGCCGACGCGGTCAATGCGGTGCGCGGCGGCTACAGCGGCAAGCTGGCGGCGGCGCCGCCGCATACCAATGTGCGGCTCTATGGCGACGACAATCCGCTGGACGCGCCGGGCTTCGAAGCCAAGATCAAGCTGCTGGCCGAGATTGACGCCTATGTCCGCGACAAGGATCCGCGGGTGCGGCAGGTTACGGTCAGCCTGATGGCGACCTGGCAGGTGGTGGAGATTTTGCGGCCCGACGGCGAGAGCTATCGCGACATCCGCCCGCTGGTGCGCGTCAATGTCTCGGTCGTGGCCGGCCAGGGCGACCGGCAGGAAAGCGGCAGCAAGGGCTATGGCGGCCGCGAGCCTTACGCGCGCTTCATCGAGACCAGGGCATGGCGCGACGCCGCCGACGGCGCGATCCGCGAAGCCATGGTCAATCTGGAATCGGTGCCGGCTCCGGCCGGCGAAATGGACGTGGTGCTCGGCGCCGGGTGGCCCGGCGTGATGCTGCACGAAGCGGTCGGCCACGGCCTCGAAGGCGACTTCAACCGCAAGCAGACCTCGGCCTTTGCCGGCCTGATGGGCCAGCAGGTCGCGGCAAAAGGCGTCACCGTGGTCGACGATGGCACCATGGCCTCGCGGCGTGGCTCGCTGTCGATCGACGACGAGGGCACGCCGACCAACCGCACCGTGCTGATCGAGGACGGCATTCTGGTCGGCTACATGCAGGACCGCCAGAACGCCCGGCTGATGAACATGAAGCCGACCGGGAACGGCCGCCGGCAAGGCTATTCCCATGTGCCGATGCCGCGCATGACCAACACCTACATGCTTGCCGGGCAGCGCGACCCCGCCGAGATTCTCGCCTCGGTGAAGAACGGCATCTACGCCGCCAATTTCGGCGGCGGCCAGGTCGACATCACCTCGGGCAAATATGTGTTCCAGTGCACCGAGGCCTACAAGATCGAGAACGGCAAGATCGGCGCGCCGCTCAAGGGCGCCATGCTGATCGGCAACGGCCCCACTGATCTTCATCGCATCACCATGGTCGGCAACGACCTGGCGCTCGATACCGGGATCGGCACCTGCGGCAAGAACGGCCAGGGCGTGCCGGTCGGCGTCGGCCAGCCGACGCTGCGGATGGAGCGGATCACGGTCGGCGGCACCGGCTAGCTGGTACCTGGAATTGCCATCATTCGAGACGCGGCGAAGACGCAGCTCCAACTATGCGACCAAGGCGACACGCTGAAAGAATCTGTGGCCGGAGATCACCGTGCTTCCGGCAGCCACGTGACATTTGCAGCTCTGTCATTCCGGGTCTGGTACCAACGCACCATCCCGGAATGACCGTGCAAATTCCTACCGCACCACGCCCGAGATGAACCCGGCCTTGCGCCGCGGCGGCTTGATGTCCTTTTTCAGGAAGCAGCGTGCGGCCTTGCCGGCATAGCCCGGACGGGCATAGGTCCAGGCGCGGCACTTGTTGTCGGCGGTGCAGGCCGCCTTGCACTCGTCTTCGCCGCCCTTCACATCGAAATTACGGTAGTCGCCGCCGAACCGGTCGATCGAGGTTTCGATCTTGTCGTTCCTCGGCTCGACCACGCCCGCGCCGCGCACGCCGGAGACGCAGCAACTGTCCGGGGATCGCGCCGGCACAGTGCTCTTCAGCCAGCACGCCGCGCCGCCATAGGCATCGGTCGGATAGCTGAACGTCCATGACCGGCAGCGCCGGTCGCGCTCACACATCAGGGCGCAATCCGTCGGATCGCCCGACGGAACGGGTGAACGCAGATAGTCGCCGCCCGGACGATCGAAATTGGCCTGCGCCTGGGCGGGTCGGGTGGCCGTGGTGCACGCCAGCATGGCAAATATCACCAAACACGCCCTGAGAAGGCGGCCTCTCCACATACCCTGTCGCTTTCGACTGAATGGAACTGATCCGCGTTCGCAGCCTGCCATTTGATCGCCGCCAACCTGTACGGCGGATGAACGCCGTTCAACAGGTTGAACTAGAAAGCGTATTCGTCATAAGCCGGTTCCACCGAGCCATTCCAGGGACCGTTGAATTTCAACAACATTTCCTCGGCGGGGCTGTGGCCGGAATCGATGATCCGCTCCAGCGGCTCCAGGTAGCGGCTCTCGTCGCGGCCGAGGTGGTCGACCCGCTGACGCCGCCGCAGGCCCGAATGCGCCAGCGCGAGGCATTCCTTGGCGACTTCGAACAGAAAGCGGTCCTTGATCCGGGCCTTGAAGCCGAACCGAGGCACGTCGTCGCGCAGCGACTGGCGCTCCCCGGCATTCCAGTGCTTCACGATCTCCCAGGCGGCGTCGAGGCTGGTGTCGTCGTAGAGCAATCCGACCCAGAACGCCGGCAGCGCCGGCAGCCGTCCCCACGGCACGCCGTCGGCGCCGCGCATTTCCAGGTAACGCTTCAGCCGCACTTCCGGAAATATCGTCGAGAGGTGATTGGCCCAGTCCGACAGCGTCGGACGCTCGCCGGGAAATGCGGAGTTCTTGCCGTCGAAAAAGGCGCGAAACGACGAACCCGAGACGTCGATATATTCTTCGCCGCGTTTCACGAAATACATGGGAACGTCGAGCGCGTAATCGACCCAGCGTTCGAACCCCATACCGTCCTCGAACGCCCAAGGAATCATTCCCGACCGCGCATTGTCGGTATCGCGCCAGATCTCGGAGCGGAACGACAGGAAGCCGTTGGGCTTGCCTTCGGTAAACGGCGAATTGGCGAACAGCGCGGTCGCGATCGGCTGCAGGGCGACCGACACCCTGAGCTTCTTGACCATGTCGGCTTCCGACGAGAAATCGAGATTGGTCTGCACCGTGCAGGTCCGGTACATCATGTCGAGGCCGTACTGGCCGACCTTCGGCATGTACTCGGTCATGATCTTATAGCGGCCCTTGGGCATGCCCGGAATCTGCGCCCGCGACCATGACGGCGTCATGCCGAGCCCGAGGAAGCCGATGCCCAGCGGGGTGGCGATCTCGCGCACCTGCGCCAGATGCGCCATCAGTTCGGACTGGGTCTGGTGCACGGTCTCGACCGGCGCGCCCGACAGTTCGAACTGTCCGCCGGGCTCCAGCGAGATGGCGCCGCCGCCGGTGACGTCGTACAGGCCGATGATGTTGCCGCGCTCCATGATCGGCTCCCAGCCGAGCAGCAGTTGCATGCCTTCCAGCAAGGCGCCGATGCCGCGCGCGCCCTCGTACGGCACGGGCTGATGGCCCTGCAGCGTGAAGGGGGTTTTCTCGTGCTCGGTACCGATCCGGAATTCGGACGGCGGTTTCACGCCCGCCGCCAGCCACGCCACCAATTCGTCGCGCGACTGCAGCGGCGTCATATCGATCTGATCACGCGCCATTCAAATACCGGATGTGGGGCGCAGCGAACGAATGCGCGAGGTGTCGGGGGTATCCGCGGGCCAGCCGGACCGGGGACACTTGCGGTGAAAATGCTATCATCGGGCGGGCGCGCCGTCTCTCGCGGCGAGCGTCGGCGCCTCGCCGCAGGAGCAGCCGAGCCGGTCGAGCAGTCCGCAGAGCCTGACGGCATCCGCGTCGGACAGTTTCGAGCCGACGTGTTTTTCGATCGCGGCGGAATACGCGTTCCACATCTTCTTCTGCAGTTCGCGTCCCGCCTCGGTGATCTCGACGAACTGGCCGCGCTTGTCGATCTTGCATTCCCGGCGCGCCGCCAGTCCCTCGTCCACCAGCCGGTCGATCAGCCGCGAGGTCGAGTATTGCGGGATCAGCATCTGCTTTTCCAGCTCGACCGGGCGCATTTCGCCGGACGGCGCCCGCGACAGTTCGAGCAACGCGTCATACCAAGCCAGCGGCGGAAAGCCGGCCTTCTTCAGCTCCTGCTCGACGGCATCGAGCACCCGGCTCTGCACCCGCATCAGGCGGATCCAGGCGGCGGTCGCCTCGGTCGATGGTTTGCGCTTCATGGTCCAGCCCACAATGTCGGGAGAGAGTGTACCGCACTAAATGCAGCTGCATCAATCTTGACTATTTCATGCAGATGCATTTAATCCCCCCGTCCCGTATAGCCAATAATGCAAGCGAAGGAAAATTCCATGAAGCTGTACTATTCCCCCGGCGCCTGCTCGCTCTCCCCCCACATCGCGTTGCTCGAAGCGGGCCTGCCCTACGATCTGGTCAAAGTCGATCTGAAGGCCAAAAAGCTCGAAAACGGCGACGATTTCCTTGCGATCAACCCCAAGGGCCAGGTGCCGACGCTCACGCTGGACTCGGGCGAGGTCGTGACCGAAGGCCCCGTCATCGTCCAGATGATCGCCGACAAGGCGTCAGCCAAGAATCTCGCGCCCGCCCGCGACAGCGCCGAGCGCTACAAGCTGCAGGAGTGGCTCACCTACATCAATTCGGAAGTGCACAAGAATTTCGGCCCGATGTTCTCGCCGGTGCTGGCCGACGATGCCAAGGCGTTCTTTAAGGACCGCGTGATGGGCAAGTTCAAGTACCTCGACGGCGCGCTTGCGGGTAAGGACTACCTGATGGGCAAGCAGTTCACCGTCGCCGACGGCTATCTGTTCACGATGCTGTCCTGGGCCGAGCGGATGAAGTTCGACCTCGCCGCCCTGCCGAACCTGCTCGCCTACAAGGCCCGCGTCGGCGCCCGCCCGGCGGTGCAGGAAGCGCTGGTCAAGGAAGGCCTGATGAAGGCCGCGGCGTAAGCCAGCGAGAAACGCGACAAAGCCAAGACGTCATTCCGTGCGTTAGCACCAGACCTTAGGAGCGCGATTGCGCACCGGGGAATCTCGAGATTCCGGGTTCGATGCTTCGCATCGCCCCGGAATGACGAAACACAAAGGGCCGGATCGATGATCCGGCCCCCTTTTTGTCTTGCGAGGCGATCAGTACCGCGCAGGCGAGAAGGCCGCAGCGTCGGTGAAGGGCTCCTCGCCGTTCATCAACTCCGCCAGCATGCGGCCGGTCGTAGGCCCGAGCGTGTGGCCGTGATGGCCGTGCCCGAAATGCATCCACAAACCCTTGTGCTTCTGCGCCGGTCCCACGACCG
>NZ_JAUYQU010000171.1 GCF_030697065.1 Bradyrhizobium sp. | reverse complement strand
TTCCCATGATCACGGGGCTCGACCACATCGTCGTGCTGGTGCGCGATCTCGGAGCCGCGGAAGCGGCCTATCAAATCCTGTTTGCGCGCACGCCGGCGTGGCGTAACAGCGGCGACGGTGCCGACCGCGTGCTGTTCACGCTCGACAACATGACGCTGGAGCTGATGGCGCCGTCCGGCGAGGGCGCCACCGCGGACCGGATTCGCAACGTCATCGCACAACAGGGCGAAGGGCTGGCCAGCCTGTGCTTCCGCAGCAATGATATCGACAGGATGCATCGCCGGCTGGAGCGGCTGTCGCTCAAACCCGAGCCGGTCGCGGAAGCCGACAGCCAGGATACCGAGACCGGCGCCACCCTGTCGTGGAAGCGGACCCGGGCTGCGACCGATGCCACCCGCGGCGTCCGGCTGTTCTTCCTCGAATTGCCCAGGGAGCGCCCGCTGTCGGTGCGCACCGAGGTCGCCTCGATCACCGCGATGGACCATGTCGTGGTCGCGACCGGGGATCCCGAACGGGCGGCCGCGCTATACGGCGCGCGGCTCGGGCTCGACATGCGGTTCGACCGTTCGCATCCGGACTGGGGCCGGCTGATGTTCTTTCGCTGCGGCGACCTCGTTGTCGAGATCGTACACCGGCCCGGCAAGGACCTCGATGCCGCGCGTGACCGGCTGTGGGGCCTGAGCTGGCGCGTCGCCGATGCCGAGGCGACGCGCGCCCGGCTCGCCGCCGCGGGCGTCGAGGTCTTCGAGGTGCGCACCGGCCGCAAGCCGGGAACGCGGGTGCTCACCGTGCGCAGCGGCACCTGCGGCATCCCCACGCTGCTGGTGGAGCGAACGGCGGCGGTGTGAACGTCACCGTCATGGCAAGGAGTCGCAGGGGACGAAGCGATTCAGCTTGCTGACTGTTGCGAGAAAGCTGGATTGCTTTGCTTCGCTCGCAATGACGGTTGTGCTACATCCGCAATCAACTCTCACCGAGACACCTGACTTGGCCAAGACAACGCAATCTCCGAAATGGCAGCGCGATCCCGCGGGTATGCGGCTTCGCATTCTCGAGGCCGCCAAGCAGGAATTTGCCGCCCATGGCCTGGCCGGCGCGCGGGTCGACCGCATCGCGGCCAATGCCGGCGCCAACAAGCGCATGCTGTATTACCACGTCGGCAAGAAGGACGATCTCTACCTCGCGGTGCTCGAAGGCGCCTATGAGCAGATCCGTGCCGAAGAGCGCGGGCTCGATCTCGAACATCTCGACCCGCCCGACGCGATCGAGCGGCTGATCGGCTTCACCTGGAATTATTTCATCCGCAATCCGGAATTCCTCGCGCTCCTGAACACCGAGAACCTCGCCAAGGCGCGGCACCTGAAGCGATCGACCAAGGTCAAATCGATGCACTCGCCATTCGTCGAGATGATCCGAACCGTGGTGAGGCGCGGCGTCGAAAGCGGCGACTTCAAGGTGGCGGTGGACCCGGTGCAGCTCTACATTTCGATCGCTGCGCTGGGCTTCTTCTATCTGTCGAACTCGGCGACGCTGAGCTTCATTTTCGGCCGCGACCTGCTCAAGCAGGAAGCCAAGGACGAACGGCTGGCGCATATGGTGGCGCTGGTGCTGGCGGCGCTGACCGGGAAATCGGCGGCCAGCTTCGGCAGGGGCAAGGCGCCGAAGCTCCGCGCGCCGGCCCGGCAGCCGGCGTGAATTCGGGCGGGCAGGACCCGGAACGAGACCGGTTCCGCGCCGTTAACATTACGCCTTAACCAAACGTTAATTATGTATTTGTGGGCGCGGGAGGTCCGGCCTAGCGTTCTCCGGGGGGCTGCCGGGGTGTGAACAGTCAGGTGAGTGTCATGGCGTATCGAATGTACCGGACCTTGATCGGGCCTCTCGGGCTCGCAGTGATGATGTTTGCGGCGAACGACGCCTTCGCCCGCTCAGCGCAAGCAACCCCTCGCGCAGGCGTGGCTTCGGCGCATTCGATGCCCCGTCCCCCTTTCGTCGGGCATCACCGGCGCAGCCATCCGGGGGCGTTCTGGCCGGCCGCCGGCGGCTACTATTACGGGCCGCCGTCCCATAGCGAGCCCTTGGCGGCTGATGTCAATCAATCGATCACCGGCGACATCCGCTACACCTACACCCAGGACGTGCCCTGGGATTGGCCGCACCGGTTTCCGCCGATGGTCGCGCCTTCCGACCGTCCCTATGTGCAGAGTTGTCCAGCGGAGACCGTCACCGTTCCCGGCCGCAACGGCAAGGAGCGGACCGTCAATATCATGCGCTGCTACTAGCGGCGCGCCGGCACGGCGATCGAACAGCTCAGCAACCCGTCATACCCCGCGCAAGGCGGGGTATCCAGCACGCCGGGGCCTCGCGTTCGCTGACGACTCCGGTGATACTGAATCCCCGCCTGCGCGGGATGACAGTTGAAGATTTAATCCTGCCATTCTCGACCCCGTCAGCAGTTGATCCGGTTCGACATATGGGCATGCGTGCCCCATCCTGAAGGAGACTGTGTTTCAGTGCCGGGCCTCGCCAATTGAACTCCAAAACCCCCTAGACAGTATTTATCCAACAAGTTAATTTATCCGACAAAGGGCGAGACGAACGGTCAGGGAGCGAAGCGTGGTGGAGCCGAAAGGCCCGGGAAGGCCGGGTTCGATCGCGGCGATCTGCAACTTGCCGCTGCCGCGCTCGCTCGACGCCATGGCCGATCCCGTCTTCACCGAGCCGGTGCAGCGCATCCGCAGGCATTTCTTCACCCAGAGCACGCTGGACTAAGGGGCAGGGACATCATGCCGCCACGTATCGCCGTGCGGGACATTTCATTCTTCGAGCGCCCGATCGCGTTTGCCAAGCCGTTCCGGTTCGGCAGCGCGGTCATTACTTCTTCCGTGCAGGTCTTCGTGCGCGCCGCGATCGAGATCGAAGGCCGGGGTACTGCGATCGGCGCCGGCGCCGAAATGATGGCCTCGAAATGGTTCGACAAGCGCGCGCATCTTTCGCCGCAACAGACCGTCGATGGATTGCGCCGCGCATTGGCGATCGCGCGCGAGCTTTATCTGTCGAGATCCGGGTTCGATACCGCATTCGGGCACCATGCCGCCGTCATCGCCGCGCAGGTCGAGGCCTGCGCGAAAGAGGATATCCCGCCGCTTGCTGCCGGTTTCGGGCCGGCCGAAATCGACAAGGCGATCCTGGATGCGTTGTTGCGCGGAACTGGCGCGAACTTCTTCGACGGCATGGCGCAAAATATCGCCGGGATCGATGCGCGGCTGTCGCCTGACATCGGCGACAACGACATCTCGCAATTTCTGCGCGGAAGCCAGCGGCTGGAGCGCGTCGCGGTCCGGCATACCGTCGGCATGGACGACCAGATCGAAGGCGGGGGCGGCGTCGCCGACCCGCATGAGAACGCCGGCGCCCGCTATTTCAAGCTCAAGCTCAACGGCGATCCCGAAGCCGATGCGGCGCGGCTGATCCGGATCGGCAATGAACTGGCGACGCTGCCGCATGACTACAGCGTCACGCTGGACGCCAACGAGCAGTATGCCGACCTGATGGCCCTTGGCGCGCTGGTCGAGCGGCTCGACACCGATGCCGCCTTGGGACCGATCGCGGCAAACCTGCTGTATATCGAGCAGCCGATGCCGCGCGACAGCTTCAGGCAATCGCCGCTCGGTCTACTGGCCCGGCGCGACATCATCATCGACGAAGCCGATGATTCCTATGACGCCTTCCCGGCGGCCCGCGCGCTCGGCTATCGCGGCATCTCCTCGAAATCCTGCAAGGGGATCTACAAGTCGATCGTCAATGCCACGCGTGCCGCCAAATGGAGCGCGGATGGCGAGCGTTTCTTCATCTCGGGCGAGGACCTGACCTGCCAGGCCGGCCTCGGCGTGCAGCAGGATCTGGCACTCGGCGCGCTGATCGGCGTCACCCATGCCGAGCGAAACGGCCATCATTACGTCGACGGGTTCGCCGATACCCCGGTGGCCGAGGCGGAAGCGTTTCTGTCGGCGCATCCCGACCTCTACAGGCGCGACGGCGAAAGGATACGGCTGTCGATCCATGACGGCGATCTGCTGACGGGATCGCTGACGGCACCGGGCTTTGCCTCGAAAGTCCACCCGGAGTGGAAGGCGCTGGCGCCGCTTCAACAAGCAAGAGCAAGAACCCTGCAGGAGCAATCCATATGACGACGCACCGCCTCGGCGTGATCATGAACGGTGTCACCGGCCGCATGGGGCTGAACCAGCACCTGATCCGCTCGATCGTCGCGATCCGGGATTCCGGCGGCGTGCGCCTGAGCAATGGCGATCGCATGATGCCGGATCCGATTCTGGTCGGCCGCGACGCCGGGAAAATCGAGGGACTGGCCAAACGCTTCAACGTGACGCGCTGGACCACGGACCTCGATGCCGCCCTGCGGGACGAGAGCGATACCATTTTCTTCGACGCCGCGACCACGCAGGCGCGGCCCTCGCTGCTGACCAGGGCGATCCATGCCGGCAAGCACGTCTATTGCGAGAAGCCGATCGCGACCAACCTCGACGAAGCCCTTGATGTGCTCAAGCTCGCCGCCGCCAGGGGCGTCAAGCATGGCACCGTGCAGGACAAGCTGTTCCTGCCGGGCCTGAAGAAGCTGGCCTTCCTGCGTGACTCCGGCTTCTTCGGCCGCATCCTCTCGGTGCGCGGCGAATTCGGCTACTGGGTGTTCGAGGGCGACTGGCAGGAGGCGCAGCGGCCGTCGTGGAATTATCGCAGCGAGGACGGCGGCGGCATCATTCTCGACATGGTCTGCCACTGGCGCTACGTGCTCGACAACCTGTTCGGCGAGGTCGAAAGCGTCAGTTGCCTCGGCACCACCGATATTCCCGACCGCTGGGACGAGAAGGGCCAGAAGTACAGGGCGACGGCGGACGATTCCGCCTACGCCACCTTCAAGCTCAAGGGCGGCGTCATCGCGCATATCAACATGTCCTGGGTGACGCGGGTCTACCGCGACGACCTCGTCACCTTCCAGGTCGACGGCGTCAACGGCTCGGCGGTGGCAGGGCTATCCGACTGCGTGATCCAGGCCCGCCAGGCCACGCCGCGACCGGTATGGAACCCGGACGAGAAGCGCACCCACGATTTTTATGCCGACTGGCAGAAGCTGCCGGACAACACCTCCTACGACAACGGGTTCAAGGAGCAGTGGGAAATGTTCATCCGTCATGTCTGTGAGGACGCGCCTTACAAGTTTACGCTGCTGGAAGGCGCCAAGGGCGTGCAACTCGCCGAATGCGCGCTGCAGAGCTGGCGCGAACGGCGCTGGGTCGATGTCGCGCCGATCAAGGTGTGAGGAGAGGATCATGAACAAGCCGGTTATGCCGCTCTCGTCGTATCAGTTGAAGCTGCCGAAAGCGGATCGCGGCATCGAAACCTATCGCCTCGCGGCGTCGCGCAGGTTTCCTGCGAAGCTTCAGGGCACGTTGAACCGCGTGGCGTTCTCCGCGGCGCATGTAGTTTCCGATCCGCTCGCCGACGTCGATCCGTGGCTTGTTTCGGCGGTCGATTGGGACCGCACCATTGCCTTCCGCGAGCATATCTGGGACCTCGGCCTCGGCGTCGCCGAAGCCATGGACACCGCGCAGCGTGGCATGGGGCTGGACTGGCCGACCTCGCTGGAATTGATCCAGCGCTCGGTGCGCGCAGCGAAGGCGAGGGGCGGCGCGCTGGTGTTTTCCGGCGCCGGCACCGATCACCTCGCGGTGGAAGATGCGAAGTCCATCGACGATGTCATCCGCGCCTATGAGGAGCAGATCGCGGCGATCGAAATGGCCGGCGGCCGGATCATCCTGATGGCGTCGCGGGCGCTGGCAAAGCTCGGCCGCAGCGCCGACGATTATGCGAGGGTTTATAACCGCGTGCTGTCGCAAGTCCGCCAGCCCGTGATCATCCACTGGCTCGGCGACATGTTCGATCCCGCGCTGGCAAATTACTGGGGCACGGACAACCTCGACACCGCGATGGATATCGCGGTCGGCATCATCAACGCCAACGCCAACAAGGTCGACGGCGTCAAGGTCTCGCTGCTCGACAAGCAGCGCGAAATCGACATGCGCCGCCGGCTCGACAACAATGTGAAGATGTATACCGGCGACGATTTCAATTACGCCGAACTGATCGCCGGCGACGACCAGGGCTTTTCCCACGCGCTGCTCGGCATCTTCGACGCCATCGCGCCGGCGGCGTCCTACGCGCTGTCGCGGCTTTCGGCCGGCGACGAGGCCGGCTTCCACGACGTGCTGGGGCCGACGGTGCCGCTGTCGCGCCACATCTTCAAGGCGCCGACCCGGTTCTACAAGACCGGCATCGTGTTCATGGCCTTTCTCAACGGCCATCAGGATCACTTCACGATGGTCGGCGGGCAGGAGAGCACGCGCTCGACGCTGCATCTGGCCGAGCTGTTTCGCCTGGCCGACCAGGCAGGATTGCTTTCCAACCCGGAAATGGCGACGCGGCGGATGAAAACGGTACTGGCGCTGCGCGGCATCGAGGCGTGATGCGGGATTTTTCGGCCGATCATCGCTGGCTGTCGCTCAACACGGCGACCGTCCGCAAGCAGGGCGATCTGCTCGACATCATCGACGCCTGCGCACGGCATGGCATCCGCGCCATCGATCCGTGGCGCGACCAGGTCGCGGCGGTCGGGCTCGATCGGGCGGCGCGGGCGGTGCGCGACGCCGGGCTCGATCTGACGGGCTATTGCCGCGGCGGCATGTTCACGGCTGATACCGCGCATCGCGCCGAGGCGCGCGACGATAACCGCCGCGCGGTCGACGAGGCCAAAGCGCTCGGCGCGCCCTGCATCGTGCTGGTGGCCGGCGGCCTGCCGCAATATTCGCGGCCCGGCAGCGCGGTGTCGAAGGACATTGCAGGCGCACGCAGCCAGGTCGACGACGCCATTGCGGAGATGATGGAATACGCCACACAGGCAAGAATGCCGCTGGCGATCGAGCCGCTGCATCCCGCCTATGCCGCCGACCGCGCCTGCGTCAACACGACGAAACAGGCGCTCGATATCTGCGACCGGCTCGATCCCGACCGCACCGGCGCGCTCGGCGTCGCGCTCGATGTCTATCACATCTGGTGGGATCCGGAATTGCTGCCGCAGATCGCGCGCGCCGGCAAGGACCGGCTGCTGGCGTTTCACGTCTGCGACTGGCTGGTGCCCACCCGGGACATCCTCAACGACCGCGGCATGATGGGCGACGGCGTGATCGACATCAAGTCGGTGCGGGCCGCGGTCGAGGCACAGGGGTTCGCCGGCTATTCCGAGATCGAGATCTTTTCCCACGACTGGTGGGAAAAGCCGATCGACGAGGTGTTGCGGACCTGCATCGAGCGGCATCGCTCGGTGGTGTAAGCTTTTTTTGCTCCCCTCCCTCCACGCGCCCTTGCGCGTGGCGGGGAGGGGTCGGGGGTGGGGGGCATCTCGGCGAATTCGCTGACAGTTGCATTCGACGATCGACCCCCCACCCCCGACCCCTCCCCACCGCTTCGCGGGAGGAGGGGAGAAAATAACCGCACGCTCTATCATTATTCTGCATTGGGGCATTGCCGTCGCAAGCCGCCCCCGGCCCTTGCGGTTCGTCGAAACCTTGTTGATATCAGTTGGGCCGACGAAATCGTCCCTTGCCTGGAGCCAAACCGATGACCGAGCCATCAGAATATACGCCGCCAAAAGTCTGGACCTGGAACAAGGAGAGCGGTGGAAAATTCGCCGGCATCAACCGTCCCATCGCAGGCGCAACCCACGACAAGGAATTGCCGGTCGGGCGCCATCCGCTGCAACTTTATTCCCTGGCGACGCCCAACGGCGTCAAGGCGACCGTCATGCTGGAGGAGTTGCTGGCGCTCGGCCACAAGGGCGCGGAGTACGATGCCTGGCTGATCAAGATCGACGGCAACCAGTTCGGCAGCGGTTTCGTGGCGGTCAACCCGAATTCCAAGATCCCCGCGCTGATGGACCGCAGCGGTCCGAAGCCGATCCGGGTGTTCGAGTCCGGCGCCATCCTGGTGCATCTGGCGGAAAAATTCGGGGCGTTGCTGCCGACCGAGGTCGCCGCTCGCGCGGAATGCCTGTCGTGGCTGTTCTGGCAGATGGGAGCCGCGCCCTATCTCGGCGGCGGGTTCGGGCATTTCTATGCCTACGCCCCGGGCAAGATCGAATACGCCATCGACCGCTTTGCCATGGAGGTGAAGCGTCAACTCGACGTGCTCGACCGGCGCCTTGCGGAGAGCGAATATCTCGCGGGCAAGGATTATACGATCGCCGATATCGCGGTCTGGCCCTGGTACGGCGGCCTGGTCAAGGGCGTGCTGTACGGCGCCGGCGAATTCCTCGATGTGCAGTCATACAGGAATGTGCAGCGCTGGGCCGACGCCATCGCCGCGCGTCCCGCCGTGCAACGCGGCCGCATGGTCAACCGCACCTGGGGCGAGCTCTCAAGCCAGTTGCACGAACGGCATGAGGCGAGCGATTTCGAGACGAAAACGCAGGACAAGGTCGAGGGTGCGGCGGCTGCGGCCGGGGCGTGATGGATGTGGGATTGGCCGATCAGGGTGTCGGCGGCACCCGGCCGTGCCCGGTGCGGTCGAATTCCGTGATCATCTTCGGCGGCTGCAATTTTCGCCGGTATTCCGCGGGACCAATGCCGGCCAGCCGCCGGAACAGCCGGCGGAACGACGACGCATCCTCATAGCCGACCTCGCGGCCGATGGCCTCGACGGCCGTGCTGGTGGTTTCCAGCAGTTGCTTGGCTTCCTCGATCCGCAAGGCCTGAATATAGGCCAGCGGCGAATAGCCGGTGGCGGTTCGAAAGCGCCGGTCGAAGCTCCGCTTCGCCAGGCCGGATTGCCGGACCAGATCGCCCACGACATCGGCCTTGTGATAGTTCTCCGCGATCCATTGCTGCGCGCGCTCGATCGCGGCGTCGCCGTGGTTGACGTTCTGGATCAGGCTCGCATAGGGCAACTGTCCGTCGCGGTGCCACTGATACAGGAACAGTTTCGACAGCCGGATGGCCTCGGCGGTGCCGGCGAACTTGGCCACCAGCAGCAGCGCCAGATCCTGCCATGACGATGCGCCACCGGAACAGACGATGCTGTGGCCATCGCCGGCCTGAACGATCAGTCGGTCGGCGTGCAGCGTCACGTCGGGATACTGGTCCTTGAACAGCGCGGCATAGCTCCAGTGCGTCGTCGCCGCTTCGCCTCCCAGAAGACCGGCTTCGGCGAGCACCAGCGACCCGCCGCAGGCCGAATAAAGTGCTGCGCCCTGGCCATGCATCGCCTTGATCCAGTCCAGCAACCTGCGATCCAGTCCACGCAGGGCGGCCGCCGACTGCACCATCACGTTCGGCACGAACACGACGTCGGTCCGGTTGACCTCGTTGATGCCATCCTGCGGAACGATGCTGACGCCGGTCACGAGCTGCATGGGCTGCTTCGAGGTCGACACGATGCGCGGGTTGAAGACCGGATCGTCTTCCTTGTCGCTGACAAAGCGGCCCGCTGCCCACAGCGTGTCGAATATGCCGTAGACGATCGACGGATCGCATTCGGGGAAGACCACCAGGCTCACATGCACTTGATCTCGCGTGGATGTATTTCGCATCGATTTGGCTCATTCGCCCCGGAAGCGGCCATTTTGCCACTCACGAAGGGCGGCGGCCAGCCCTATCAGGACGACCAAACGACGCATTGGGCGCGCGCGTTCGAGCCGGGGAACGGATTCGAAAGGTCAAGTTCGATGTGCCAAAGCAAGAGCTTCTACGATCGTCATATTTCGCCGAGGCTGGTCCATGCTGGCTGCAGCGTCGAGGAGTTCGCAGCGATGCGTAGGCGGATCGTGCCGCGCGCCCGGGGAATCGTGGTCGAGGTCGGTTTCGGCTCCGGCCTCAATTTGCCCTATTACGATCCGAGGCGTGTCGACCTCTTGATCGGCATCGAGCCCGATCAGGCGATGATCGACCTGGCACAGGAAGAGCTCGAAAAGATGGCCTTTCCGGCCGAATTGCGGCAAGGCGTCGGCGAGCAGTTGCCGCTGAGGGACGCCATGGCCGACACGGTCGTGGTGACCTACGCGTTTTGCACCATTCCCGAACCGGCCAGGGCACTCGGCGAGATCCGCCGGGTGCTCAAGCCGGGCGGCTCGCTGCTGTTTTGCGAACATGCCGGTGCCGACGGATGGCGGGGAAGCCTGCAGCGCGGTTTGAACGGCGCCTGGAGCGGATTGTTCGGCGGCTGCAACCTGACGCGCGATCCGGTTTCAGCCATCGAAGCCGCCGGCTTTACAACGGATGACGTGGTCATCGAGCGCTTCTCGCTGCCACGGGTGATGCTTGGCATGCATTATTCCGGCGCGGCACGGGTGCGGCGCGAAAACACCGATGACGTTGTGTCAGAGAAGCGGGAAGAGCAAGGCGCGGGTTAGGACCTGCGCTTTCCTGTCCCTTTCAACTTCAACCTTTCGTGCACGGCGTGCCGGCGGGAAGCGTGACGCCGCCGAGCTCGACCGGCTCGACGGTCATGCGGTTGCCGAGCAAGTTCGATCTCTCGAAACGCAGGATCTCCTCGACCGCGGTCTTGATGTGTGGAAAATGTTTCGGCGTTGTGAAGGTGGGCGAGCCAGACGTGGCTAATCCGCGAATTCCGCAATGCTCGCGGCCGCATCGAGCATCGGCTGTTGACTGACGGTAATGAGGCCAGGTCCCGGCCTGTCGATGTCCTGGATCAAGAAGATCACGATCGAGACTAGCGCGCCCATTGTATAAATCGGCAGCCGCGAGCGCTGTGCGTCCAGCCCGGCAGCATAGCCGGCAAAGGCGCTTGCGACGATTGCAAGGCCATACAGGGCTGTCAGGACCGTGTTCGGCACGCGGTTGAGAAAAACGGCGTGCCGCGCTTCATGTCTGTCGAACATCTCGTTCAGCGCCTGTATGAAGAGTCCCGTTGGAACCATTGCGTTGTTCTTCACAGCTACCGCCTTGGCCTGCTGCCAAAGAGCCTCCTGGATGGCCCTCGACCGGGAAATCGCGGCAGCGTTCTCTTTTGGAGGCAGCACCCGTCGTGTGATTTCCAGCCGAACCTGTACGTACTCGCGCAACAGCTTGATACATTCAGTGCTGTGTGGTGCGGGGAGCAGACGCGCACGTGACGCGGTGGTGCTGATCGCATTCGCTTCGTTCAGCACGGCGCCGCGCCGTTGCTCGAATCCTGATAAGGCCATCGCGAAGGTGAATCCGATCATCAGCGCCAGAAGCCCCAGTATCGAGCCTTCCAATGTCGAAATATTCTGCCGACTTCGCCTACTGTTGAGCAGGCCAAAACGACGACCGATCTCGCTGGCCGTGAGGATGCCGACGATGCTGGCGAAAAATATAAGCGATAGTGGATAGGCGGCGAAGTCCATCCCAGAAGTCCCCCGCGACGAACCTACTCTGAAAGGGTCATGTAGGCCAACCGCCGCGCTAGCCCACCGTGCACGGCACGCTCAGAAACCCGCGAAACCGGGCGCGGCCGCCGCGCACCGGGGCGCCGTTGAGCGCGTAATCCGGAAATCGCGCCAGGAACCGCGAGATCGCGATCGCGCCTTCGAGCCGGGCCAGCGCCATGCCGGCGCATTGATGCGCGCCGGTGGCGAAGGCGAGATGGCGGTTCGGGGTGCGGCCGATATCGAGGGTTTCCGGATCGGAAAATTGCTGCGGATCGCGGTTGGCGGCACCGATGCACAGCGTTACCGGGGTGCCGGCAGCAAGCGTGACGCCGCCGAGTTCGACTTGTTCGGTCGTCATGCGGTTGCCGAGTTGGTTCGAGCTTTCGAACCGCAGGATTTCCTCGACCGCTGACTTTATCAGGTCGGGATGTTCGATCAGCCGCTGCTTCTGCTCGCGGTTGCCCGACAGCGCCACCAATCCGTTACCGATCAGGTTGGTGGTGGTCTCATGGCCGGCGTTGAGCAGGAAGATGCAGTTGTGCAGCAGTTCCTTCTCCGTCAATCGCTCGCCATTGTCCTCGCCCTGAATGAGGCGGGTCAGCACGTCGCGCTCGGGGTTGCCCGGTCTGGCCCGGCGGCGCGCCACCAGGGTTTCCAGATAGCCGAGAAAATCCGTCACCGCCTGGTTGCCGCGGGCAAAAACCCCAGGGGAGATCACCGGCTCGAGCGCGCCCAGAATCGCCAGCGACCAGTCGCGCAGGGGACCGCGTTCCGCTTGCGGCACATCCAGGAGATTGCCGATCACCTCGATCGGGATCGCGGCGGCAAAGTCGTCGATCAGATCGACGCTGCCCTTGGCGGCGAGCGCGTCGATCAGCCGGTCCACCAGCGCGATCAGGTCGGGCTCCATGCCGGCGATGGCGCGCGGCGACAGCGCGCCCATGATCAGCCGGCGTACCCTGGTGTGCGCGGGCGGGTCGTTGAAGACGAGGCTGGTGGTGTGGTGCTCGTAAAGCGGCGTATCGCCGTATTTCGGGAAAAACTCCTTCCGCTTGTCGGAAGAGAAAAGCCTGGTGCTTTTGTAGGCGCTGACAAGATCGTCGTAGCGGGTCAGAAACCAGGAGCCGTTTTGCATGCGCTTGACGGGCTCATGCTCGCGCAGGGCGCGATAGGTCGGATAGGGGTCGGCATAAAATTCGCCCGTCAACTTCTCGATATCGAACCCCGCTGCCAGCGCCCGCGCATCCGCACCCATGCTGCCATCCCCCTTTGGTGAGACCGATATGCCGTTTTGGCTCTTTCGCAAAATCCGGCGGCCTCTATTGTTCCGCTTCCGGCGTGATGGGTTCCATCCAGCGGCAACCCTCCACTGGACCGCGTGCACCGCAGCATTACGCTTGACTTTTGCGGAGGTGAGTGCTTACTCACAAGATGAGTACTCCCTTGCGCATGACCAGCGACCTGAGGCGGCAGCTAATCCTCAGCGCCGCCAAGCGTTGCTTTGCCCGCCACGGCTTCGCCGGGACCACGACCAAAAGCGTGGCCGCGGCCGCCTCTATCTCGGAAGGACTCCTGTTCAAGCATTTTCCGTCCAAGGCGGCGCTGTACGCCGAGATCCTGGCGGAGGAGTGCGAGGCCGATCCCGACCTGCTGCATCTGCTCGGGCTGGAACCGTCGACCGCGACCCTGGTCGAACTGGTCCGCGGCATGGTCGAGCATTTCGTGCAGATGACGGACGATGAGCAGGAGGCGCAACGCCTCCGGCTCATGACCACCAGCCATCTCGACGACGGCGAATTCGTCCGGCTGCTTTACGGCAAGGTCAGCGAACTGATCGGGCCGGTGTTCATCACATCGCTCGAGCGGGCCGTCGAGGCGGGCGAGGCGTCGCGGATCGGAAGCGAGCCGCTCAACCTGTTCTGGTTCGCGCATCACACCGTGCTGATGGCGGCGCTGTCGCGGCTTCCGGCCGTGCCCTGTCTCACCTACGGCAATGCGGCCGATCTCGAACGGCAACTTTGCGAATTCATTCTCCGCGGAATTGGACTCAACGAAGCCGCAATTGCTTCTCATTTGGACCGCGAAAGGCCGCCGGCTCCGGGGCAATCGGTTACTGCAGAAAGCGCATGACATGAACATCGTGACTGAACCGAATATCGCCGGCAAGCCGATCGTCGAGAAGCCGCAGAAGCGTCCGGTGCGCATGGTGCGCTGGTTCATCATCGTCGGGCTGCTGCTGACGCTGCTGGTCGGCGGCCTCGTCTGGTTCAACTGGTTTCGCGGCAAGATGATCGCGCAGTTCTTCGCCACCATGAAGCCGCCGCCGATCAGCGTCACCGTCGCCGAGGCGAAATCCGAGGTGATTCCGAACCTGCTCAAGGCGGTCGGCGATCTCGCCGCCGTGCATCAGGTCAACGTCACTTCCGATGTCAATGGGCGCATTACCGAGATCATGTTCACCCCGGGCTCAACGGTGAAGGCCGGCGCGCCGCTGATCCAATTGTTCGACGGCCCCGAGCAGGCGGACCTCGCAAGCTTCAAGGCGCAGGCTACCGTGGCGCAACTGTCGCTGGAGCGCGCCAAGCAGCTTGCGTCGCGTCAGTTCGGCCCGCAGGCGACGGTGGATACCGCGCAGGCGGCCTATGACCAGGCCCAGGCCGGCATCGCCAGGACCGAGGCGATCATTTCACAGAAGCTGGTGCGCGCGCCGTTCGACGGTGATCTCGGCGTCCGCAGGGTCGAAGTCGGACAGTATCTCACCGCGGGCACGCAGATCGTGTCGCTGACCGATCTGTCGAACCTCTTTGCCAATTTCACGACGACGGAAAAGGACAGCGGGCTGCTCAAGGTCGGGCAGACCGTGCGGATCGTGGTCGATGCCTATCCCGGCAAGACCTTCGAGGGCAAGATCACCACCATCGAGCCGCAGATCAGCAGCGATACGCGCAATATCCGCGTTCAGGCCACCATCGCCAATCCCGATCGCATCCTGAAACCAGGCATGTTCGCGACCACGACGGTCGTGCTGCCGGACAAACCCGCCGTTGTCACCGTGCCGGAAACGGCGATCGATTACACGCTCTATGGCGATTCGGTCTATCTGATCACGGAAAAGAAGGCCGATGACGGCAAGGTTAGCCTGACGGCCGTCCGTACCTTCGTGCGCACCGGCGATCGTGTCGACGGGCGCGCCGTCATCGCCTCCGGCGTGAAGCCCGGCGATCGCGTGGTGGCGGTCGGGCAGCTCAAGCTGCAATCCGGTGCGGCGGTTGCCATCTCGCCAGACCCGCCGCCGCCGATCCCGGCCACGGCGCCGCGCAACTAGGCCATTCTGCGCGGGTCTGAGGGTCCGCAAACAAAATTCGACCACGGAGCGCCTGTAATGGCTTTTACCGATATCTTCATCAAGCGCCCCGTGCTGTCGCTGGTCGTCAGCCTGCTGATCCTGCTGATCGGCTTCAAGGCCGCGACATCGCTGCCGATCCGGCAATATCCCAAGCTGTCGAACACCGTGATCACGGTGACGACGGTCTATCCCGGCGCGTCGCCGCAATTGATGCAGGGCTTCATCACGACGCCGCTCGAGCAGGCGGTGTCGTCGGCCGAAGGCGTCGACTACGTCACCTCGTCCTCGACCCAGGGCCAGAGCCTGATTTCGGTTTACGTCAAGCTGAACTTCGACCCCAACCAGGCGCTGACCGAAGTGATGGCGAAGGTGAACTCGGTCAGGTATCTGATTCCGCGGGAGGCCAACGATCCGGTCATCGTCAAGACGACCGGGCAGACCACGGCGGTGATGTATCTCGGGTTCTCCAGCGATGAACTCTCGGGATCGGCGATATCGGACTACCTGACTCGCGTGGTGCAGCCGATCCTGTCCACCGTCGATGGCGTGGCATCGGCCGACATTCTCGGCGGACAGACCTTCGCGATGCGGATCTGGCTCGACCCCGCGCGGATGGCCGGACGCGGCGTTTCGCCGGAGGACATCGCGGTCGCGATCCGGGCGAACAATTTCCAGGCCGCCGCGGGCCAGGCCAAGAGCTATTTCATCGTCTCCAACGTAACGACCAACACCGACCTGCAGAATGTCGAGCAGTTCAAGCGCATGACCGTCAAGGCCAAGGACGGCGGCTTCGTGCGGCTGGAAGACGTCGCCACGGTCGAACTGTCGGCGCAAAGCACCGACGCCAGCGTCGCCTTCTCCGGCGAGCGCGCGATCTTCATCGGCGTGCAGGCGACGCCACAGGGCAATCCGCTCAACATCGTCACCGGCGTCCGCGCGCTGTTTCCGGAACTCGAGCGCAATCTGCCGCCGTCGCTCAAGATGAAGGTCGCCTACGACTCCACCAAGTTCATTCGCTCCTCGATCGACGAGGTGCAGATGACGCTGATCGAGGCCGTCGGCATCGTGGTCGTGGTGATCTTTTTGTTCCTGGCCTCGTTCCGCTCGGTGATCATTCCGGTCGTCACCATTCCGCTGTCGCTGATCGGCGTCTGCAGCCTGATGCTGGTGATGGGATTCAGCATCAATCTGCTGACGCTGCTGGCCATGGTGCTGGCGATCGGGCTCGTGGTCGACGACGCCATCGTGGTGGTGGAGAATATCCACCGCCATCTCGAGGAGGGCAAATCGCCGGTGCAGGCTTCGTTGCAGGGCGCGCGCGAGATCGTTGGCCCGGTGATTTCGATGACCATCACGCTGGCCGCGGTCTATGCGCCGATCGGTTTCCTCGGCGGCCTCACCGGTTCGCTGTTCCGCGAATTCGCCTTCACGCTGGCGGGAGCGGTGATCGTTTCCGGCGTGATCGCGCTGACGCTGTCGCCGATGATGTGCTCGGTGCTGCTCAAGCATGGGCAGAGCGGCTGGTTCGCGCAGAAAGTCGACAAGGTATTCGGAGCCAGCACGCGCTGGTACGGCAGGCAGCTCGACCGGTCGCTGGACTATCGTCCGATCACCGCGATGTTCGCGGTGACGATCCTCGGTCTGGTGGTGTTTCTCTATCAGAACACCCCGAAGGAGCTGGCGCCCGAGGAGGATCAGGGCATCGTGTTCGCGGTCGTCAAGGCGCCGAAATACGCCAATATCGATTACACCGATTTCTACAGCAGCAAGATGGACAAGGTGTTCGCGGCGTTTCCCGAGACCGACCTGCGCTTCGTGATCAACGGCACCGCCGGCCCCAGCAACGGCATCGCCGGCATGCTGCTGAAGCCGTGGGACGAACGCGAGCGTTCCTCGCTCAAGCTGAAGCCGCTGGTGCAGGCCGAGTTGAGCAAGATCGAAGGCGTCAACGCGTTCGCGTTCAACCTGCCGCCATTGCCCGGCGGTCCGGGCGGCTTGCCGATCCAGATGGTGATCAACTCCACCAACGGCTACCAGGCGATCTACGAGGAGATGGTGAAGCTGAAGGACGCCGCGCGCAAGAGCGGGCTGTTCATCGTCGCCGACAGCGATCTCGACTTCAACCAGCCGGTGGTGCGGGTGAAGATCGACCGCTCCAAGGCCAACGACCTCGGCATCACCATGGCCCAGGTGGGCACGACGCTGTCGACGCTGCTCGGCGGCAATTACACCAACCGCTTCAACCTCGAGGGGCGATCGTACCAGGTGATCCCGCAGGTGCCGCGCGGGCAGCGTCTGTCCCCGGAGTCGCTGGCGAATTTCTACGTGCCGACGTCCACGGGCCAGCAGGTGCCGCTGTCGACGGTGGTGTCGATCGAGACCGCGACCGATCCCAATGCGCTGACGCATTACAACCAGTTGAACGCCGCCACCTTCCAGGCGGTTCCGATGCCGGGCGTGACCGTCGGTCAGGCGGTGGACTTCCTCGAGGGGCAGGCCAAGAACCTGCCGGCCGGCTACAGCCACGACTATCTGGCGGACAGCCGGCAATATGTGCAGGAGGGCAACCAGCTCGCCATCGCCTTCGGCTTCGCGCTGATCATCATTTTCCTGGTGCTGGCGGCGCAGTTTGAAAGCCTGCGCGACCCCCTTGTGATCCTGATCAGCGTGCCGATGGCGATCTCGGGTGCGTTGGTGCCGTTGTTCTTCGGCCTCGCGACCATCAACATCTATACCCAGGTCGGGCTGCTGACCCTGATCGGACTGATCAGCAAGCACGGCATCCTGATGGTCGAGTTCGCCAACGAACTGCAGCTGAAGGAAGGGCTCGACAAGCGTTCGGCGATCGAGATGTCGGCACGGGTCCGGCTCCGTCCGATCCTGATGACCACGGCGGCGATGGTGACGGGCCTGCTGCCGCTGCTGACGGCATCGGGCGCCGGTGCGGCGAGCCGGTTCTCGATCGGTCTGGTCGTGGTGTCCGGCATGATGATCGGCACGCTGTTCACGCTGTTCGTTCTCCCCGCGGTCTATGTGGCGATCGCCACCGATCACCGCGCCAGCGCCGAATCCGATCGCACCCGGGAGATCGAGGAATTCGATCTCGGTTCGAAGGCGCTGAAGACGACCTGATCAGGCCCTATTCCCTGTGCGGCAGCGGACTGACGTCCGCTGTCGCTTTCGTTTTGCCCCGTGCTATCGTGCTTCAGCGCAGGGACGCCGGGAGCGTCCGCATGCAGCATGGAAAGCACCCAGGGGGCAACCGACATGACGCAAGAGTTTCCGGCCGGCAATTACAGCTTCATCCCGGCGGTGTTTCAGTATTCGAGCGGTGCTGCCGCCAGCCCCGGTTATGAGGTCGAGCGCGTGCGCTTCGACAAGATGCCGCCGCTGGCCGAAGGTTTTGCGCTGATCAAGCAATATATCGAGGATGCGGGACGGCCGCTGACATCGTTCTGCGCCTGCGAACTGCGCTCGCCGGCGGCGTTCACCGAGGACGGTTTCCTGAAGTTCAACCAGCACTACGTCAAGACGCTGGCGGAATGGGGCCTGTTCGACGGAACCACCAATCCGGTGGCGCGCAGCAATGTCTGTCCGGAGATCGATCCGCCCGCCGAGCCGTCGTTCTTTGCCTTCTCGTTCACGCGCCCGAGCGGCAACCCCGGCCCGAGTTTCGTCATCGCCGGCGGCGCCGAATCCCGTGGAGGACCGGGGACCTATCCCGAGCGCACCGTGCGCTACCGCGACGTCAGCCCGGACGGTTTGAAGGAAAAGGTCCGCTTCACCGTCGCCTCGATGGAGGCCCGTCTCGGCGCCTTCGGATTCGGCTGGAAGGAAACCACCGCGGCGCAGGCCTATACCGTGCACGATTTTCATCCGGTCATCGCCGATGAACTGGTCCGCCGCGGCGTGATGCGCTCCGGCCTGATCTGGCATTTTGCGAGGCCGCCGGTGATCGATCTCGAATACGAGATGGATTGCCGAAGGGTTCTGCGGGAGATGGTGATTTGAGCCGCAGCGCTTTTCTTCCCTCCCCCGCAAGCGCGGGAGAGGGGGCGCAGTGTGCGCGTTGCGGGATTATGCCTGACTTCTACCGTCCCGCCGCGTAACCCTGCATTCCCCTCGGATTGGCGGCGGCGCGGCGGCGGCGGCCGAGTTTCGAGGCGGCGGTGAGGCGGCCCTCCGACCAGGCGGGGCCGGTCTCGACGATATGGCCGCGACCCTGCAGGACATCGATGGTTGCCTTCGGCACGCGGTCTTCCACCACCAGCACGCCGGGCCGCGAGGTGCGCGGCCAGAACGAAATCGGGAAATGCTCGGAATGCCACGCCGGCGCGTCGATGGCTTCCTGCAGATTCATGCCGGCGTGGACGTGGCGCAGGAAGAATTGCGTGGTCCACTGGTCCTGCTGGTCGCCGCCGGGCGAACCCCAGGCCATATAGGGTTCGCCGTCGCGCAGGCACATGGTGGGCGAGAGCGTGGTGCGCGGGCGCTTGCCCGGCGCCAATGCGGCGGGGTGATTGTCCTCGAGCCAGAACATCTGGGCGCGGCTGCCGAGGCAGAAGCCGAGTTCGGAGATTACCGGCGACGACTGCAGCCAGCCGCCGGACGGCGTCGCCGAGATCATGTTGCCGGCCTGGTCGATGATGTCGAAATGCACGGTGTCGCCGCGCACCTCGCCGAAGCGGCCGACGGTCGGCTCGCCCGCGCCCATCGCGCCGACCGCCTCGCGCTGGCCTTCCTGGCGGCGCAGCTTTACCACCGAGCCGAAGCCTTCCACCGAGCCGGGCAGGAAATCGAGCGAGGCATTGTCTTTCGAGATCAGCTTGCGGCGCTCGTCATTGTAGGCGTCCGACAGCAGCGTCGCGATCGGGATCTCGCTGAAGTCGGGATCGCCGTAAAACTTCTCGCGGTCGGCAAAGGCCAGCTTGGCGGCCTCGATCTGCCGGTGAATGAACTCGGGACCGGCGGGATCGAGCCCGTCCAGTTCAAACCCCTTCAGCAGCGCGAGCTGCTGCAGCATCACGGGGCCCTGGCTCCAGACCCCGGGCTTGCAGACGGTGTAGCGGCCATAATCGTAGGTCAGCGGCGCCTCGACCGAGGGCTGCCAGCGCGCCATGTCGTCGCCACGCAGCACGCCCCTATGCGGCGAGCCGCTGACGTCCATGATGTCCTGGGTGCGGCAGAACCTGTCGATGGCCTCGGCGACGAAACCTTTCGACCATGCCCGCCGCGCCGCTTCGATCTGCGCGACGCGGTCGCTGCCGGCGCTTTCGGCTTCCTTCAGGATGCGGGCGTAGGTTTCCGACAGCGTCCTGTTGGTAAACAGCGTGCCGGGTCTCGGCACCTCGTTGTTGGGCAGGTAGACCGCGGCGGAAGTCTTCCAGTGCGTGCGGAACATGTTCTCGACGGTCTGGATGGTCGCGGCGGCGCGCTCCACCAGCGGGTAGCCGTCGCGGGCGTATCCGATCGCGGGCTCCAGCACGTCGCGCAGCCGCAGCGTGCCGTAGTCGCGCAGCAGCAGCATCCAGGATTCGAAGGTGCCGGGCACGCAGGCGGCCAGCAGCCCGGTGCCGGGCACCATGTCGAGGCCTTCGCTGCGGTAATGCGCGATGGTGGCGCCTGACGGGGCAGGGCCCTGTCCGCAGATCACCTCGGTGCGCGCGCGGCTGACGTCGTGGACGATGATCGGCACGTCGCCGCCCGGGCCGTTCAGATGCGGCTCCACCACCTGCAGCGTGAAGGCGGTGGCGACGCCGGCGTCGAAGGCGTTACCGCCCTTCTCCAGAATGCCCATCCCCACCGCGGTGGCGATCCAGTGGGTGGAGGTCACGACCCCGAAAGTGCCTTCGATTTCCGGTCGGGTGGTGAAGGGATCGGGATTGATGTTGCTCATGGGAATCCAGATTTACGGAGATCGCGGGGTGCTGCGCACTTGACCACAGCAGGGACGGCCTGCCAACCAAGCCGGCGCGCATTGCTGCTCCCATGATCAGGCTGGCGCGGCGGCGCCGGCCGGATCGTTGACGGCGTGGCAGGCAACCCCGTCGATCAGCGCGGGGGCCTGCCTGCGGCAGAGGTCGAACACCAGCGGACAGCGTGGGTTGAAGGCGCAGCCGGGCGGCGGATCGATCGGATTGGGAATTTCGCCCTGCACCGGAATCCGCTGGCGGCCGGACATTGCGAGATCGGGAACCGCGCCCAGCAACATTTTGGTGTAGGGCATTCGCGGGTTGCTGAAGAGTTCGCGGCCCTCGGCGATTTCGACGATGCGGCCGAGATACATCACGCCGATGCGGCTCGCCATGTGCCGGACCACAGCGAGATTGTGGCTGATGAAGAGATAGGTGAGACCGAACTTGTCCTGCAGGTCGCGCATCAGATTGAGGATCTGCGCCTGCACCGAGACATCGAGCGCCGAGGTCGGCTCGTCGCAGACGATGAACTCGGCTTCCGACGCCAGCGCGCGGGCGATGGCGATGCGCTGCCGCTGCCCGCCGGAGAATTCGTGCGGGTACTTCCAGCCGTCGTCAGCATGCAGCCCGACCAGCGACAGGAGTTCGCCGACCCGCGCCTGGATATTGCGCTCGCCTTCGATCAGGTCGAAGGCGCGGATCGGCTCAGAGACGATGGCGTCGACCCGGAAGCGCGGATTGAGGCTGGCATAGGGATCCTGGAAGATCATCTGGATGCGGCGGCGCAGCTGCTGGCGTGCCTGCATTTGCCTGGCGGCGCTCATCGACACGCCGTCGATGATGACTTCGCCCGAACTCGGCGGCAGCAGACCGACCACCATGCGGGCGACGGTGGTCTTGCCGGAGCCGGATTCGCCGACCAGCGCAAAGGTCTCGCCCTTGCGGATGTCGAAGGTGACGCCGTCCACCGCCTTGAGGAATTCCAGATGGCCGCCCTCGAGCACCCGGTTGAGCCAGGGTTTCGAGACGTCGAACTCACGACGCAGGTTCCTGACGTCGATGAAGGGGGCTGTGGTCATGCCGCGGTTTCCGTCGCGGCGGTGTCGTAGAGGTGGCAGGCCACGGCCTGGGTGCCGTGCCGGATCGGTTCCGGCCGCTCGATCCGGCAGCGGTCGAACACGAAGGCGCAGCGCGGATTGAACGGGCAACCCGGCGGGATCGCCGACAGCCGCGGCATCGAGCCCGGGATCTGGACCAGCCGGTCGGTGTCGCTGGCGAGCGTCGGGATCGCGCCCATCAGGCCTTTGGCATAGGGATGCAGGGGGTTCTGCACCACGTCCCGCACCGGGCCGATCTCGGCGATGCGGCCGGAATACATCACCGCGACACGGTCGGAGGTCTCCGCGATCACGCCCATGTCGTGGGTGACCAGCATCACCGCTGTGCCGTGATCGCGCCCGAGACGCTTGATCAGCGAGATGATCTGGGCCTGCACCGAAACGTCGAGCGCCGTGGTCGGCTCGTCGGCGATGATCAGTTCCGGCTCGGCGCAGATCGCCAGCGCGATCACGACGCGTTGGCGCATGCCGCCGGAGAATTCATGCGGATAGGCGTCGATGCGTTTCTCCGGAGCGGGAATGCCGACCTCGGCCAGCAGGTCGATGGCGCGCTTGCGTGCTGCCGTTTCCGACAGGTTGAGATGGGTCCTGATGGTCTCGACCAGCTGGTCGCCGATCCGGTACAGCGGGTTGAGGCTGGTCAGCGGGTCCTGAAAGATCATGCCGATGCGCTTGCCCCGGATACGGCGCAATTCCTCCGGCGGCAGATTGTCGATCCGCATGCCCGACAGGTAGATCTCGCCGCCGGCAATGCGGCCGGGCCGGTCGATCAGGCCGATCACCGCGAGGCCGGTGACGGATTTCCCGGCGCCGGATTCGCCGACCACGCCCAGCACTTCGCCCTTGGCGATGTCGAACGACACCCCGTCGATGGCGCGCAGGGTGTCGCGGCGGGTGACGAACTCCACCTTCAGATTGCGCACGGAGAGAACCGGCTCGGTCATGCGATCACGGGCATGGGGATGGCAGCGTACCTCATCGGAGTTTCGGGTTGAGCGCGTCGCGCAACCAGTCGCCGAGCAGGTTGATCGCCAGGATCAGCGACGCCAACGCGAGGCCCGGAAACGCCACGATCCACCACTCGCCCGCGAACAGGTAATTGTTGCCGATTCGGATCAGGGTGCCGAGCGAGGGCATGGTGTCGGGCATGCCGGCGCCCAGGAACGACAGCGTCGCCTCGGTGATGACGGCGAGCGCGAGGTTGATGGTGGCGATCACCAGGATCGGTCCCATCGCGTTGGGCAGCACGTGACGCAGCATGATCACGGGGGCGGGCAGGCCGATCAGCTGCGCCGCCGCCACGTAATCCTTGTTCTTCTCCACCATGACCGAGCCGCGCACGGTGCGGGCATACTGCACCCAGAAGCTCAAGCCGATCGCGAACACCAGCACGCCCAGCGTGCTGGTGGCATCGAGGCTGTTGCCGAATACCGACTTGACCACGCCGTTGATCAGGAGCGCGATCAGGATCGCTGGGAAAGTCAGCTGCACATCGGCGATCCGCATGATCAGGCCGTCGACGGCGCCGCCGACATAGCCCGCGATCAGTCCGAGGACGATGCCGAGCGTGCCGGAGAACAGCACGCCGAGCACGCCGACCGTTAGCGAGATCCGCAAGCCGTAGAGGATGGCGGAAAACACGTCGCGGCCCTGCTCGTCGGTGCCGAGCAGGAAGGGGCTTTGTCCCTCCGCGGTCCACAGCGGCGAGATCCGCGAATTCATCAGTTGAAGCTGCGCCGGATCGAACGGATTCTGCACGGCCAATAGCGGCGCCAGGATCGCCAGCAGAAAGAACAGCAGGGTCACGGCGGCCGCGACCATCGTCATCCGCGATCGCCGGAACGAATAGAACACGTCGCTGTCGAGGGCGCGCCTGAGCCAGCCGCTGCCGGCATGCGGGCGCGGCATGCTCGGTTCGACGGGTTGCGGCACGACGGCGTCGCTCATCATGGATTCCGGTTCAGGTCGGGCGGCGGAGGGTGGAGCGCAGCCGCGGATCGACCACCGTATAGAGAATATCGACCACGAGATTGATGGTGACGAAGATCAGGGACACCATCAGCAGGTAGGCGGCCATGATCGGAATATCGACGTTCTGCACGGCTTGTACGAACAACAGTCCCATGCCCGGCCACTGGAAGACGGTTTCGGTAATGATTGCAAATGCAATAACCGAGCCAAACTGCAGGCCGGCGACGGTGATCACGGGCACCAGCGTGTTCCGCAGCGCGTGGCCGAAATGGATCGCCCGCGTCGTCAGTCCGCGCGCCCGTGCGAAGCGGATGTAGTCGGTGCGCAGCACCTCGAGCATCTCGGCCCGCACCAGCCGCATGATCAGCGTCATCTGGAACAGGCCGAGCGTGACCGAAGGCATGATCAGGGCCTTGAGGCCGGAAATCGTCAGCAGGCCGGTGGTCCACCAGCCCAGCCGCACCACCTCGCCGCGGCCGAACGACGGCAGCCAGCCCAGCACCACCGCGAACAGGTAGATCAGCAGAATGCCGATCAGGAATGTCGGCAGCGAAATCCCGATCAGCGATACCGCCTGGAATACCTTGGCCAGAAATGTGTCGCGTTTCAGCGCCGAATAGACCCCCATCAGGATGCCGAACACCATCGCGAAAACGGTGGCGCAGGCGGCGAGTTCCAGCGTGGCCGGCATCCGCTCCATCAGCAGATTGGAGACCGGCTGGCGAAACTGATAGGAAACCCCGAATTTGAACTGCGCGGCGTTGGCGAAATAGCGGATGAATTGCAGCGGCACCGGATCGTCGAGCCCGAGCGACTTGCGCACGGCCTCGCGCTCGGCGGCCGGCGTATCCAGCGAAACGATCTGGTTGACCGGATCGCCCGCGAAACGAAACATCGAGAACGAGATGATCCCGACCGCGATCATGACGCCAATCGCCTGGATGACCCGGCGAAGAGTGAAAGCGAGCATGTGATCCTTTCACCTGGCGTGTGGCGGACGGGCGTCGGCCCGAAATGGAAGGTCCCGGGAGCGGGAAGCCACCGGGACCATTACCTCGTAACCGTCTAGTCCTGTTTGGTCGCCCAATACAGCAGAACCTGATTGTCGGCACGCTGGGTCAGTTTCACCTTCTTCGATACTCCCCATGCCAGCGCCTGCTGATGCAAGGGGATATAGCCGAAATCCTTGGCGGCGATCTCGAACGCTTCCTTGATCATCAGATCGCGCTTGGCGGTATCCGTCTCCAGCAGCACCTTGTCGGTGATGGCGTCCATCTGCTTGTTGCAGTAGCCGCCGAGATTGGCCTCGCCGCGGTTGGATTTGGGATCGTCACGGCATCCCATGATGTCGTGCAGCACGTTGTGCGCGTCCGAGGTGCCGGGCGTCCAGCCCAAAAGATAGAACGACGTCTGGTAGCCGCCGGGCTTCAGCACCTTGGCGAAATACTGCGCCTTGGGCTGCGCCAGCAGGTTCACCTTGACGCCGATGCGCGCCAGCATGCCGACCACCGCCTGGCAGATCGCGGCGTCGTTGACATAGCGGTCGTTCGGGCAATCCATCGTGACTTCGAAGCCGTCGGGATAGCCGGCCTCGGTCAGCAGCTTCTTGGCGCCCTCGGGATCGAATTTCGGGCGGGTAAAGTCCTTGGAGAGCGGGAACAACTGCGGCGCGATCATCAGCGCCGACGGCGTCGAGAGGCCGCGCATCACGCGGGTCTTGATCAGTTCGACATCCACCGCCTTGAAGAACGCCTCGCGCACCTTGATGTCCTTGAACGGATTCTTGCCCTTGATGTTCGAATACAGCAGTTCGTCGCGGACCTGGTCCATGCCGAGGAAGATGGTGCGCAGCTCGGGGCCTTTCAGCACCTGGGCATTCGGGCTGGAGTCGAGGCGCGCGATATCCTGGGTCGGAACCGGCTCGATGACGTCGACTTCGCCCGACAGCAAGGCCGCCACGCGCGTGGCGTCGGAGCCGATCGGCGTGAAAACGATCTCCTTCAGATTATGCTCGGGCTTGCGCCACCAGTTCGGATTCGCCTTGAACACGGTCTTGACGCCGGGCTGGTGGCTCTCGACGGTGAAGGCGCCGGTGCCATTGGCGTTGAGCGAGGCAAAGCTCGGCGAGGTCGCGGCGGCCGGCGTCGGGGCTGCCGCATTGTTCGCCTCGGCCCACTCCTTGTCCATGATGTACCAGGTATCCCATTGCGAATTCAGAATGGGATTTGGCGAGGTCAGGATGAAATCCACGGTGTGGTCGTCGACCTTGACGACCTTCGCATCCTTGGCAATGCGGGTCTGCAGGTTGGAGCCGGCGGCCCTGACGCGGTCGGCCGAGAACACCACGTCGTCGGCGGTGAAGGGGTTGCCGTTCTGGAACTTGACGTTCTTGCGCAGGTGAAAGCGCCAGCGTGTCGGCTCCGGCGTCTCCCAGCGTTCGGCAAGGCCGGGAATGATCTTCAGGTCCTTGTCGCGCGCGATCAGCCCTTCGTAGACCTGCCCGATATGGGCGTGGGTGGTGCTTTCGTTGAGGGTATAGGGGTCGAGCGATTTGAGGTCGCCCTGGTTGGCATAACGCAGGGTCTGGGCCGATGCCGGGGCCATCGCCAACGCGACGATCGACAAGGTGGTCGCTGCGAACAAGGTATGACGTACCGACATGTGCCAGGATTCTCCGCTGTGGCGCGCTGTTCACTGCTGCATGCATCGCAGCCATGGTTGATCCATTGTCGCCAGAGTTTGGCCGCCGCGCAAGCGCGATTTCCCCTGATCAGACCGGTTTGCGCGCCACTACCTCAATCGCCAGCTTCACGCTAAGCGGGACAGGAAGTACATCCAACGGGAGTGCCGTGATGGCGGAATTCAAGGCCGACGTTCTCGTGCTGGGTGCGGGCATGGTCGGCGTCGGCGCTGCCCTGCACCTGCAGCAGCGGGGGCGCGACGTCATTCTGGTCGACAGGCACGAACTGGCCGGGGAGGAAACCAGCTTCGGCAATGCGGGGATGATCGAATGCGCGTCGGTGTTCCCCTACATGTTTCCGCGGGATTTCGGCCAGATCCTCCGCCACGCCCTGAACCGGGCGCCGCAGGTGCGCTACAGCTTCGCCGATCTGCCGAGTTTGCTGCCATGGCTGGTGCGATACTATCTCGCCTCCGCGCCGGACCGGGCGCTTGCCGGCGCGCTGGCGGTGATGCCGCTGATACGCCGCAGCCTGGTCGAGCACGAGATACTGATGGCTGAAGCCGGGGCGCAGGAACTGTTGCGGCGGTGCGGCTGGATCAAGATGTACCGCGATCAGGCAACGCTCGCCAACGCGCTGCGCGATTTCGAGCGGGCGAGACAGTATGGCGTCGAAGGCGATATCCTCGACAGCAAGGCGATCATCGAGCGCGAGCCCCACCTCAGCGGCGAATTCGCCGGCGCGATCCATTTTACCGAACCCGGCTTCGTGCTCGATCCGGGCGGGCTGGCCAAAGCCTATGCTGCGCTGTTCCACCGCAAGGGGGGACGCTTCATGGTCGCGGATGCGCAGACCCTGGAGCAGGAGCCCGGCGGGCGATGGCAGGTCGCGACACCGGCCGGGAAGGTGACTGCACGGGAGGCCGTCGTGGCGCTCGGGCCGTGGTCGGATCTGGTATTCGGCCGCCTCGGCTACGGGATCCCGCTCAACTTCAAGCGCGGTTACCATATCCATCTTTCGGCGCGCGGCAATGCCGTGCTGCATCGTCCCGTGCTCGACGCCGACAACGGCTATGTACTGGCGCCGATGAACCGGGGCATTCGGCTCGCTACCGGCGTCGAGTTTTCCCGCCGCGATGCGCCGCCCACCCCGATCCAGTTGCAGCGGGCGCTGCCGCGGGCGCACCAGTTGTTTCCGCTGGGAGAAGCGATCGACGCCAAGCCCTGGAAGGGCGCGCGGCCGTGCCTGCCCGACATGCTGCCGGTGATCGGGCGGGCGCCGCGCCATGCCGGGCTTTGGTTCGATTTCGGCCACCACCACCACGGCCTGACGCTCGGCCCCGCGACCGGCCGCCTGCTGGCGGAGATGATGACCGGCGAGACGCCGTTCGCCGATCCCGCGCCCTTTGCCGTCGAGCGTTTCGGTTGACCATACCGGCCGAATGAGGCCATCGGACTTCGTCCGGTCCGGTCAGCCCGCTTGCGTCGCGCCGCCTGTCGCGGCGATACTGTGCCAAGCTGTCGAACAGCGGTCAGGAGCCGACATGAAGGTTAACGTCGAAATAGATTGCACGCCGCTCGAAGCCCGGCAGTTCTTCGGGCTTCCGGATGTGCAGCCGATGCAAACGGCGGTCATGGACAAGCTTCAGCAGCAGATGCTGGCCAATATCGAAAAGGTTTCGCCGGAAGCGCTGATGCAGAGCTGGTTCACCTTCGATCCGAAAATCGCCGAGCGGTTCGGCGACATGTTCGTGACCATGGCGGGTCTCGGCGGATCGCGCCCCGCCGACAAGAAGTAACGTGGCGATCGAGCGCGGCGATGCGCCGCCACCGGACCGGCTTCGTCCGCCCGGTCTCGGCCTGCTGCTGGCCGAAGCGAGAGGGATATTCGAGTTCAACTGCAGCCTGCTGCTGTCGCCGCTGCTGATGCGCGCGCCGAGGGGCGACGGCCATCCGGTGCTGATGCTGCCGGGCTTCCTCGCCAGCGACCTGTCGATGGCGCCGATGCGCCGATATCTCCGGGAGCTCGGCTACGACAGCTACGCGTGGAAAATGGGCCGCAACACCGGCGGCGTGGCGCGGCTTCGCCTCGCGCTGCGCGACCGCCTGGCCGAAATTCATGCCGCCACCGGCCGCAAGGTCAGTATCGTCGGGTGGAGTCTGGGCGGTGTCTATGCGCGCGATCTGGCGCTGCAGGCGCCTGACATGGTGCGCTGTGTCGTGACATTGGGAAGTCCGTTCGCCGGCGACGTCAAGGCCACCAACGCCACGCGACTCTATGAGTTGCTGTCGGGCGAAGGTGCCGACGACAATCCGGAGCTTCGCGCCGCGATCGCCGGCGATCTGCCGGTGCCGGCCACGTCGATCTATTCGCGCACCGACGGCATCGTGAACTGGCGCACCTGCCTGCTGCGTCCCTCCGATACCGCCGAGAACATCGAGGTTCACTTCGCCAGCCATGTCGGGCTGGGCGTCAACCCGGCCGCCCTGTGGGCGGTCGCCGATCGCCTGGCCCAGCCCGAGGGCGAATTCAGGCAATTTGACCGGTCGGGGCCGTTTGCCATTGCATATGCGCCTCCGGAGAATGCACAATCCTGACCAATGTCCCGGCAACAGGGGCGGTCTGAAAGACCAGGAAGCGCCGGCAAAGGCGCCGCGCGATCCGCGGGAGGGAACGGACATGAGTGACGCCAAGAAACTGTCGTCGATGGACGCGTCGTTTCTCTATCTGGAAACGCCTGAAATGCCGATGCATGTCGGGAGCATGGCAATCTTCCGCCTGCCCGACGACTACAAGGGCGACTTCTTCGAGGACTTCAAGGCGATGATCGCCTCGCGGCTGCACGTCGCGCCGATCCTGAAGGCCCGCCTGGAGAAAGCGCCGCTCGATATCGATCATCCCTCCTGGGTCGAGGACGACCAGTTCGATATCGACCGCCATATCTTCCGCGGCAGCCTGCCGGCGCCTCACGACCGCGCCACGCTGGAGCGCCTGGTCGGCTGGATGCATGCCAAGCTGCTCAACCGCGCCCGTCCGCTCTGGGAGTTCTACGTCTTCGAAGGCATGAAGGACAACGAGATCGGGCTTTATTCCAAGATGCATCACGCCTGCATCGACGGCGGCGCCGGAGCGGCGCTGACCAGCATGATCTACGACGTGACGCCGATCCCGAGGACGATCGAGCCGCCGACCGCGCGGGCCAAAGCCGGCCAGGAGCCGCGCGACATCGCCGCCAACCTGATCGATTCCTACCAGGCGCTGTGGCGCCAGCCGTTCGACGGCTCCGCCGCGCCGAAGAGCATCGACCTGCCGCGCTCGGGCAAGAGCGATCTCGGCTCGATCCTGTTCGACAACGCCATGTTCCAGATCGAGAGCGCGGTGAAATTTGCCAGCGGCATTCCCACCATGCTGAAAAGCGTCTCCGACGTTGTCGGCAAGATTTCCGATCCGAAGGCGCGCGACAGCATCGCCAGCATGGTGTCGCCGTCGACCATCCTGAACAAGGCGATCTCGTCGGAGCGCAGCTTTGCCGGCGTTTCGATCTCGCTGAGCCGGGCCAAGGCGCTGGCCAAACAATCCGGCGGCAAGCTCAACGACGTGGTGCTGGCGCTGTCATCGGGCGTGGTGCGGCGGTATCTGTTGCAGCAGGGCGCGCTGCCGACCAAATCGATGACGGCCGCGGTGCCGATCTCGCTGCGTGAGGAGGGCAACACCGACGCCAACAACCAGGTGTTCGGCATGATCTGCTCGATCGCCACCAATATCGAGGATCCCAAGGCGCGGCTGGAGGCGATCATCGCGCAATCCACCAAGTCGAAGGAGATGTCGCATCCGCTGCGCGCCCTGATGCCGCAGGTCTCCAACGTCTCGATGCTCGGCGCGCCGATCCTGGTGCAGATCATGGCGCTTCTGTACAGCCGCTCCAACCTGTCGGACGTGCTGCCGCCGGCTGCGAACATCACGGTGTCCAACGTGCCGGGGCCGCGCCAGACGCTCTACGCGGCCGGCGCGGAATTGCTGCACATCTTCCCGGTGTCGATCTCGACCCACGGGCTGGCGCTCAACATCACCGTGCAGAGCTACCGCGACCAGCTGGATTTCGGGTTCATCGCCGGCGCCAACATCATTCCCCATGTCCAGATTCTGTGCGACATGCTGCCGGTCGAATTCGCCGCGCTCGAAGCCGCCTTTGCGCCACCGGCCGACCTCAAGAGCGCGGCGAGCTGAAGCCGGGCAACGGTGACGATCAGAGTGAGACACCAGTGATGATGGAAATGCCGCCCCTGCAGTTCGCCCAGACCAACGGCATTCGCATGGGGTATTACGAAGCCGGCCCGAAGACCGACGCGCCGCCGCTCGTGCTTTGCCACGGCTGGCCGGAGATGGCGTTTTCCTGGCGCCACCAGATCAAGGCGCTGAGCGCGGCCGGCATCCGGGTGATCGCGCCCGATCAGCGCGGCTATGGCGCCACCGACCGGCCCGAGCCGGTCGAGGCCTACGACATGGAGCACCTCACCGGCGATCTGGTCGGCCTGCTCGACCACCTCGAGATCGACAAGGCGATCTTTGTCGGCCACGACTGGGGCGGCTTCATCGTCTGGCAGATGCCGCTGCGTCATATCGACCGCGTCGCCGGCGTGGTCGGCGTCAATACGCCACATTACGATCGCCTGCCGATCGATCCGATCGAGCTGTTCCGTCAACGGTTCGGCGACAGCATGTATATCGTGCAGTTTCAGGATCCCGCGCGCGAGCCGGACCGGATCTTCGGCAGCCGGGTCGAGCAGACGTTCGACGCCTTCATGCGCAAGCCGCTGCCGCGCAAGGACGACGCGCCGGCTGCTCCCGCGACCGCGGGCGTCGGCGCATCGGCAAAGACCAATCTGGCTTTTCCCCAGATGATCGCCGCCTATGACGCCAAGTTCGACCCGCGCACGCCGATCCTGTCCAGCGAGGAAAAACAGGTGTTCGTCGATGCGTTCACCAGGACCGGATTCACCGGCGGCATCAACTGGTACCGCAATTTCTCCCGCAACTGGCAGCGCTCCGAGGGACTGGACCATACCGTCCGCGTGCCGGCGCTGATGATCATGGCCGAGAACGACGCGGTACTGCCGCCATCGGCCGCCGACGGCATGGAGAAGATCGTGCCCGACCTCGAGAAATACCTGGTTCGCGACAGCGGCCACTGGACACAGCAGGAAAAGCCGGACGAGGTCAGCGCCAAGCTGATCGAATGGCGCAGGAAGCGGTTCGGGTAGAGACCTCGACGGGGCGTGAGTCGTCATTGCGACCTCGATTCGTCATTCCGGGGCGATGCGAAGCATCGAACCCGGAATCCCGAGATTCCGGGTCTGGTCCTGCGGACCAGCCCGGAATGACGAACCGATAGTTGACAGTGTTGAACAGAGACCGAAGGCAGGGGAAACCATCACGATGGCGTCGATCAACAAACTGGATCCGATTCCGCATCCGCCGAAGAAGCCGGTGGTCGGCAACATGCTGTCGCTGGACGCCAATGCGCCGGTGCAGCATCTGGTGCGGATGACCAGGGAGCTCGGGCCGATCTTCTGGCTCGACATGATGGGCGCGCCGCTGGTGATCGTCGCCGGCCACGATCTGATCGACGAACTCAGCGACGAGAAGCGCTTCGACAAGGCGGTGCGCGGCTCGCTGCGCCGGGTCCGCGCCGTCGGCGGCGACGGCCTGTTCACGGCGGATACCACCGAGCCGAACTGGAGCAAGGCGCACAACATCCTGCTGACGCCGTTCGGCAACCGCGCCATGCAGTCCTATCATCCGAGCATGGTCGACATCGCCGAACAGCTGGTGAAGAAGTGGGAGCGGCTGAACGGCGACGAGGAGATCGACGTCGTGCACGACATGACGGCGCTGACGCTCGACACCATCGGCCTGTGCGGCTTCGACTACCGGTTCAATTCGTTCTACCGGCGCGACTACCATCCCTTCGTGGAATCGCTGGTGCGGTCGCTCGAGACCATTATGATGACCCGCGGCATTCCGCTGGAGAGCCTGTGGCTGCAGAAGCGCCGCCGCGATCTCGCCGCCGACGTCGCCTTCATGAACAGGATGGTCGACGAGATCGTCGCTGAACGCCGCAAGAACGCCGAGGCCGCCGAGGGCAAGAAGGACATGCTCGGCGCCATGATGACCGGCGTCGACCGTGTCACCGGCGAACAGCTCGACGACGTCAACATCCGCTACCAGATCAACACCTTCCTGATCGCCGGCCACGAGACCACCAGCGGGCTGTTGTCCTGCACGATCTATGCGCTGCTGAAGCATCCCGAGGTGCTCAAGAAGGCCTATGAGGAAGTCGACCGGGTGCTCGGCCCCGATACCGACGCGCGGCCGACCTATCAGCAGGTCACGCAACTCACCTACATCACGCAGATACTCAAGGAAGCGCTGCGGCTGTGGCCGCCGGCGCCGGCCTACGGCATTTCGCCGCTGCAGGACGAAACCATCGGCGGCAAGTACCACTTGAGGAAGAACACTTTCATCACGGTGCTGGTGATGGCGCTGCATCGCGACCCCAGCGTCTGGGGTCCCAATCCCGACGCCTTCGATCCCGAGAATTTCAGCCGCGAGGCCGAGGCGGCGCGCCCCGTCAATGCCTGGAAGCCGTTCGGCAACGGCCAGCGTGCCTGCATCGGCCGCGGCTTTGCCATGCATGAGGCGGCGCTGGCGATCGGCATGATCCTGCAGCGCTTCAAGCTGCTCGACGTTCATCGTTACCAGATGGTGCTGAAGGAAACGCTGACCATCAAGCCCGACGGCTTCAAGATCAAGGTGCGCCCGCGCACCGACACCGAGCGCGGCGCCTTTGCCGGCCGCGCCGCGACCACGGCGGCGGCGTCGGCCGGTGCCGCTGCCCCGCCTGCGCGCACCCGCCCCGCACATAACACCCCGCTGTTGGTGCTGTACGGATCGAACCTCGGCACCGCCGAGGAACTGGCGACCCGGGTGGCCGATCTCGCCGAGGTCAACGGGTTTGCCACCAAGCTCGCGCCGCTCGATGATTTCGTCGGCAAGCTGCCGGAAGAGGGCGGTGTGCTGATCTTCTGCGCGTCCTACAACGGCGCCGCGCCCGACAACGCCACCCGGTTCGTCAAATGGCTCGGCGGCGACCTGCCGAAGGATGCGTTTTCGAAGGTGCGGTATGCCGTGTTCGGCTGCGGCAACAGCGATTGGGCCGCGACCTATCAGTCGGTGCCGCGCCTGATCGACGAGCAACTGGCGGCGCATGGTGCGCGCGGCGTGTATGCGCGCGGCGAGGGCGATGCCCGCAGCGACCTCGACGGCCAGTTCGAAAGCTGGCTGGCCAGGGCGGCCCCGCAGGCGATGAAGGAATTCGGAGTCGATTCGAGCTTCAGCCGCAGCGCCGACGACGAGCCGCTGTACCGGATCGAGCCGGTGGCCCCGACCGCCGTCAATGCGGCGGTTGCACTCGGCGGCGTCGCGCCGATGAAGGTGCTCGTCAACACCGAGCTGCAGAACAAGACCGGCGCCACCGCCTCGGACCGGTCGACCCGACATATCGAAGTCGAATTGCCCCCCGGCATGACTTACCGGGTTGGCGATCATCTCAGCGTGGTGCCGCGCAACGACCCGTCGCTGGTCGATGCCGTCGCGCGCCGCTTCGGCTTTCTGCCGGGCGACCAGATCCGGCTGCAGGTCGCCGAGGGCCGCCGCGCGCAATTGCCGGTCGGCGACATCGTCTCGGTCGGTCGGCTGCTCTCCGAATTCGTCGAACTGCAGCAGGTCGCGACCCGCAAGCAGATCCAGATCATGTCGGAGCACACGCGCTGCCCGGTGACGCGGCCGAAGCTGCTGGCCTATGTCGGCGACGATGCCGCCGCCGACGAACGCTACCGCACCGACATCCTGACCCGGCGCAAATCGGTATTCGACCTGCTGGAAGAGCATCCGGCCTGCGAACTGCCGTTCCACGCCTATCTCGAGATGCTGTCGCTGCTGGCGCCGCGCTATTATTCGATCTCGTCGTCGCCGTCGGTCGATGCCAGCCGCTGCAGCGTCACCGTCGCCGTGGTGGAGGGACCCGCGGGTTCAGGACGCGGCGTCTACAAGGGCATCTGTTCGAACTACCTCGCCAGCCGCCGCGCGGGCGATACCATCCAGGCCACGGTGCGCGAGACCAAGGCCGGCTTCCGGCTGCCCGACGATGCGTCGGTGCCCATCATCATGATCGGGCCAGGAACCGGTCTGGCGCCGTTTCGCGGCTTCCTGCAGGAGCGGGAGGCCCGCAAGGCCAGAGGCGCCAGCCTCGGCCCGGCCATGCTGTTCTTCGGCTGCCGCCATCCCGATCAGGATTTTCTCTACGCCGACGAAC
This sequence comes from Bradyrhizobium sp., assembly GCF_030697065.1. Classification (GTDB taxonomy): domain Bacteria; phylum Pseudomonadota; class Alphaproteobacteria; order Rhizobiales; family Xanthobacteraceae; genus Bradyrhizobium. Next base: position 14,619 of record NZ_JAUYQU010000171.1, on the reverse strand, counting down.
TGAAGGCCTGCGCGGCCGCCGGCATCGGCGAATTGCACACCGCATTCTCGCGCGCGGAGGGTCCGAAGACCTATGTGCAGCACCTGGTGGCGGCGCAGAAGGAGCGGGTTTGGAGCCTGATCGAACAGGGCGCGATCGTCTATGTCTGCGGCGACGGCAGCAGGATGGAACCGGACGTCAAGGCGGCGCTGGTGGCGATCCATCGCGAACGCACCGGCGCCGATGCGGCGGCGGGATTGCGCTGGATCGACGAAATGGGCACCGGCAACCGCTATGTGCTGGATGTCTGGGCGGGGGGATAGGGCGGGTTTTCAGCGGGTCGTCGCCGCGAAGGTGTGACGGGACGACGAAGCCACTTTACCCCGCGAGATCGCGTCGGTAGAAGTCCGCCATGTCGGCGATCCTCTTCCTGTTCCCATCCTACCAGCCGTCGGTGCTGTTTTGCGAGCTGCTGGAACAGCTTCGGAAAATGGACCCATCTCCGTTCGTCGTGGTCGATGACGGCAGCGGCCCGGCCTACCGTGAACTGTTTCAGCGCGCCGCCCGAATATCCGACACCGTCGTCCTGACGAACGCCGTCAATCTCGGCAAGGGCGCCGCGCTCAAGCATGGCATGAACCATGTGCTGGTGAATCATCCGGATTGCGCTGGGGTGGTAACGGCGGATGCCGACGGCCAGCATGCGGTAGAGGACATCATCAGGGTTGCGAACGAGCTTCGAGAGCGGCCGACCGAAGTGATCTTTGGATCGCGGGATTTCAAGCGCGATGTTCCGTTTCGCAGCAGGATCGGCAACGTCGTTTCGCGCTACATCTATCGCTTTCTGATCGGTATCAAGCTGTCCGACACCCAAACCGGCCTGCGCGGCATTCCGCGCCGGCTGATGGAATCAAATCTCGCTATCCGGTCGAACCGCTACGAATTCGAGACCGAACAGATCATCGCCGCCAAATCCGCCGGCCTCAAATTCAGGGAGATACCGATCCGGACGGTCTACATCGACGACAACAGCGGATCGCATTTCAACCCGGTGCTCGATTCGTTTCGAATCTACTTCGTGCTGCTGCGTTACGCATTATCGAGCATCGCGACGGCGCTGACGGATTTCTTCGTGTTCTACATCCTGACGACCAACGGCATGGCGCTGCTCGGCGCCAATATGTCCGCGCGCGCGGTTGCGCTGTGGATACAATTCCTGCTGTTGAGAAAATATGTCTTCAAGAGCGAGGCGGGAGTCTCGATCTTCGTCGCCTATGTCGCTTACGTGTTTTTCTCCGGATACATATCCTCGGTATTGCAGGGGCAGTTTACCGGACACCTCTTGAATTCGCCCCTCCTGGCCAAGGCGCTGGTGGAATCCTTCATCTGGATCTTCAATTTCATGTTCCTGCGGGACTTCATTTTCCGGAAATGGAACGAAGCTTGAAACCGGCGCAAACCGATTGGGACAGTTATTACGCAAGGCCCTATCGCACGGCCTCGCTGACCCGCAGGCATACCGCTTCCATCCTGGTGGAATTGCTGCGGAAGAATGGCGGAGCGCAGGCGTCGATTCTCGAATTCGGCGGCGCCAACAGCTGTTTCATCGATCAGATTCTGGCCGAGGTCGCCCCCGCGCGATACGACGTGATCGACAGCAACCGGTTGGGGCTCGATCTGCTGCGGTCGCGCTATGCCAGCGACGGCCGTGTCTCGGTCGGCCTGGGTGACGTGTTGTCGGCATCGAAGCCCGACCGGCTGTACGATATCGTGTTCAGCGTCGGATTGATCGAGCATTTCGATCCCGCCGGGACCGCAAGGGCCGTTGCCGCTCATTTCGATTATTTGCGGCCGGGCGGGACGGCCATCATCACCTTTCCGACGCCGACGTGGCTTTATCGCGCCGTGCGGGGCCTGGCCGAGGCGACAAACAACTGGATCTTTCACGACGAACGGCCGCTCCGGCTGCCGGAGTTCGAGCGGGCGGTCGCCGGCCTGGGCGAGATCAGATCGGCGCGGATTTTGTGGCCGCTGATCCTTACGCAATACTGCGTCGAGGTGCGGAAATTGCGATGACGTCAGTTTGACGTCGCCAGCACCGTGCCATTGCTGTCGATCACCGTGGTAAAGCTTCCCGCGGTGATGAAATTCAGCACCGAGGCATGGGTGCGGCTGGGGACATACAGGATCGCGGTGCAGCCCTTCGGCTCCCGGAGCGCTGCGAGGGTGGGATCGCCGATCGGTTCGCCGAAGGTGGAGTATTGCAGCTGGTCCTTGAACGGCAGGAACGCCGAGATGGTGTAGAGATAGGCGTTGCCGGTCAGTACCGTGCAGCCCCTGCGGAGCAGGTCGCCCACCTTCTCGTTGATTTCGCGACCGGAGCCTTCGCGAATCTGTTCGTCGGCGAACCGTTGCTTGATCGTCTGGTCGCTCACCGCCAGTGGCAGGCTCAACCCGATCGCCGCCGCGGCGAGCCCGGCGGCGATGGCGGCGTCCGACACGGTCCATCGTCGCCCTTCGGCAATCTCTCCGCGCCTTGTCCAGGCGCGGGCCGCGGCATACACCGGAATGAAGGCGCAGATCGCCAGCGGGCCGAGCACGTTGCGCAGGTCGTAGCTGGCGGTATTGGCCCACACCGAAATGCTGATGAACAATGGCAGCGCGAGCCAGCGAACCCGTGGCAGGAACGGGCTCATCAACAGGCCGGCGACCGCCAGGATCCGGAACGGCAGCGTGAAGTTCCGGTTGAACAGCGAAAGCGCGCGCGCGAGTCTGTCGGACAGGTCGGAAACCGGATAATTCGGCATCGAGCGAACGGCGAGGTTGGCATAGACCAGCGCGTAAGCTGCCATATAGGCGAGGAACAACCCGACTGCTGCCGCGAGAAACCGGTTACGGTCGCGGGCGCCGAGATTTCGGGCGGCATCGATGCAGATGGCCGTCAGCACCGCGATCGCGATCAGTCCGAATAGCGGCTTCGTCGTCGCAGCCATGGTCAGCAGACACAGAGAGAGCAGCGCAGCGACGATCTTGTCCCTGTCGAACCGGCCATCCGGCGCATTGGCGATGAACAGGGCCGCGCCGCATAATGCCGATATGGCGGCCCCCCAGTCCGGGTAGCCCTCCTGCAACGACGCCCGCAGCCAGCCATCCTGTATTTCAGCCACGAACCAGGCGAACACCAGCACCAGAGCCGCCGGCTTCCACCATTCGCCACGGCCCAGCACCATGGCGGTCAGAACGATCGGAAAGATCAGCAGTCCGATATGGAGGTAGTAGGCAAAATACTGTTCCGTGGAGCCCGTGAAGATGTAGGTGACCGACCAAAGGGTCGGTATCAGCTGCGGATAGCCATAGGAGCCCGTTGGAAACAGGCCTTGCGACCAGAGCAGCGCCCACCTGTTCCAGCTGATTGATACGTCGCCTTCGCCGAAGACGTGGGGGACACCGTGTTTCCAGATGTTGATATAGACGAGCACGAGTGCAGCCAGGGTGAGCAGGCCGCATCGAATATCCCGCAGGGTGACGATTCCCGCCCCGGCGGATTGATCGCCTTGCGGCGCGAGCCGATCCCTCAAGGCGAGGGCGAGCAGCGCGGCGACCGTAGCCGCCGCCGCCGCGCGATAGCTGACGAGGGGGTCCAGATGCAGCAGCGCGATCAGCACCACAAAGAGGTGATTGAAGGTCAGGCTGCCGAGCAGCACCGCCAGCCAGCGCTGTGGAACGTTGGGAATATCGAAGGCGCGGACAAGCACCAGTCCCGGCAGGAAAAGTACGAAAAGGATCGCCAGCAACCCATTTACGTAGATGGGCGCGAAGCCCAGAAATCCTGTCATGCCGGGAGCAATTCCTCAATGCGCAGCTGAATGGGGGCTTTCGTTCGGCGACCGCCGGGACGAAAACAACACGATCTACGCCGCCTTCGCCACCGCGCCATGGGCATGCTTGTCGATCGCGTCGATGATCTGCGGCCACATCGGGATCGGTATCGCGTGGCCCATGCCCTCGATCATCAGGAGCTTCGCGCCGGGGATCGAGGCCGCGGTGTCCTTGCCGCCCTCGGGACGCACCAGGGGATCGACGGTGCCGTGAATCACCAGCGTCGGCGCCTTGACGGCGTGCAGCCTCTGCTTGCGGCTGCCCGAGGCCAGGATGGCGCGGAGCTGGCGGCCGACGCCGTTGGGATTGAGGCCGCGCTCGAAGGTACGTTCGGCGCGTTCGAGGTCCTTGGCTTCGTCGAGCGGAAAGCTGCCGACCCGCAGCACCTTCCAGGTCTGCGCGAAACGCTTGAGATATTCTTCCTTCGTGGTCGGCGGCGGCGCCATCAGCATCGCCGAAGCCTCGCGGGTCGGCGGCGGCACCCGCGGATTGCCCGTCGTCGACATGATCGAGGTGAGCGAGCGCACCCGCTGCGGAAACGAGATCGCGATTTCCTGGGCGATCATGCCGCCCATCGAGGCGCCGACGATGTGCGCCGACTTGATGCCGAGGGCGTCCATCAGCCCGGTGGTGTCCTCGGCCATGTCGCGGAGCTTGTAGGGCGCTGCAACCGGAATTTTCAGGAATCGGAGCTTGAGCAGTTCGAGCAGGGTGAGCCGCTTGCCGCCGCTCAGCCTGCCGGACTTGCCGATGTCGCGGTTGTCGAAGCGGATGACGCGAAATCCGCGGGCCGCGAGCTCGCGGCAGAATTCGTCGTCCCACAGGATCATCTGGGCTCCGAGCCCCATGATCAGCAGCATCGGTTCCGCGGCGGCGTCGCCGAAGATCTCGTAACAAATATCGATGCCGTTGGCCCGCGCGATCTGCGGCGGCTGATGGGCTGGCGAATTCACGATGAGCTCCCTGAAATGGCAAGCGAACAGGGCACTCTATCGCACGGTTTCCCGCCTTGCAGAAGGCTCCGGAGCGGCAGCCAGGCTGACAAATCGCGCCCGTTATGTTGACCGTTCCGCCGCAACAGTGTGGTATGGCCGAAAAGGCGGGGCAACGAAGCCCCCGGTGATCACGCTGGAGGGCGCCGATGGCAGACAAGAGCAACGACCCGGTCGCGATGTGGCAGAACATGATCGGCGAGATGGAGAAGGGGTTCAACTCCTTCGCCAACCAGGCGATGGCGTCGCCGGAATTTTCCAGGGTCGTCAATCAGGTCGGCGGGGCCTCCGCGGGGGCGCAGAAGCAGCTCGGCGACCTCATGGAGAAGTACCTCGTCGGCATGAACCTGCCGAGCCGGGCGCAGATGGTCCAGATGGCCGAGCGGCTGCAGTCGATCGAAGGCCAGCTCAACGAGATCAAGGCGATGCTGAACGCCATGAACAGCCATGCCGCCGCCGCGGGCGGAACTCCCGGCGCGCCCAGGCCGCCGCGCACCAAACGTCCGCCGTCGGCCGGAGAGCCAAAATGAACGCGCCCGCCGGCCTCGATCTGGCATCGATCCCGGACCGGATCCAGTCCGAGGTGCAGCGCGCGATCCAGCGCAGCATCAAGGGCGTCGAATACATCGCCTCGTCCGGCCCCTCGCTGGGGTCGACGCCGAAGGACATCCTGGCGGTCCGCGGCACCATGAACCTCTATCACTACCGCCCGGTCGCCGACGAGATCTACCGCGTGCCGATCCTGATCGTGATGGCGACCACCAACCGCGGCTACATTCTCGACATGGTGCCGGGCCAGAGCTTCATCGAGTTTCTGCTGAAGCGCGGCTACGACGTCTACATGCTGGACTGGACCGCGCCGAAGCCGGAAGAAAAAAGCCTGCGAATGGAGGACTACGTCCTCGACTTCATCCCGGACTGCATCCGCCGCGTGCAGCAGGATTCCGGCGAGACCGACGTCACCGTGATCGGCTACTGCTTCGGCGGCGTGCTGTCGCTGCTCTACGGCTCGATCTTCAACGACGGGCCGATGAAGAACCTGATCTGCTTCACCACGCCGATCGATTTCCGCGAGATGAAGCTGTTCTCGAATTTCTCCGACCGCCGCTATTTCGACGTCGACCGGCTGGTCGACAGCATCGGCAATGTGCCGCCGGAAATGATCCTGTCCTCGTTCGAGATGCTGCGGCCGGCCTCGCGCGCCGCCAGCCAGGTGCAATTGTGGGAAAACATCTGGAACGACGAATACGTCAAAGCCTACCGGATGATGGATCGCTGGGGCACCGATACCCTGCCGCTGGCCGGCGAGTATTTCCGCGCCATCACCAAGGACCTGATGTGGGACAACAAGCTGTTCAACGACACCATGTCGGTCGGCGGGCGCAAGGCGGAGATCTCGAAGATCACGGTGCCGATCCTGCACGCGGTGGCCGAGCACGATCACATCGTGCCGTATGACGCGGCCAGGCATCTGATCGCCAAGGTCGGCTCGACCGACAAGGAAGAAGTGATTCTGAAGGGCGGCCATGTCAGCGTCGTCGCCGGCGCCAACGCCGTCAAGCGGCTGTGGCCGAAACTCGATTCATGGTTATGCGAGAGATCGATATGAGCGACGAGACCCGAACCTATCCGCGCCGCGTGCAGACCGAAGCCGGCGAGATCGAATTCCGCCTGATGGCGGCGGCCGACGAGGCCGCGGTGCTCGACTTCGCGCAAAAACTGCCGGTGCATGATCTGTTGTTCCTGCCGCGCAACATCAGCGAGCCCAAGGTGCTCTCGGCCTGGATCAAGGAAATCGAACGCGGCGCCATCACCAGCCTGCTGGCGGTGCAGGCGGGCAGGGTGGTCGGCTGCGGCACCCTGGTGCGCGATCCCTGGTCGTGGTCGCCGCATGTAGGCGAAATCCGCAACGTGGTCTCATCGGATGTGCGGGGCCAGGGGGTCGGCCGGGCGCTGTCGCAGGAGACCTTCGCATTGGCCTTGGGCGCGGGTCTGGAGAAGCTGATGGTGCAGATGACCGTCGATCAATCCGGCGCCATCGCGATCTTCGAGGGACTCGGCTTCAAGGCCGAGGCGCTGCTGCGTGACCATGTGAAGGACAAGGACGGCCGCAACCACGATATCGTGGTACTCGGGCACAATGTGGCGCAGGTCCGGGCCCAGCTGGAAGCCTATGGGCTGCCGGGCGCTGTCCAGCACTGAGGCAGCCTGGCGCCGGTTCCGCGGGCATATCGCCCAAATCGCAGGCTGATCACGAATTTGTGATATCGCACTGCACCATTCGATATTGCGACGCACCATTAACTATGTCATACAGAGATCGCCCCGGGCCAACCGGACGGGGTGAGCCCATAGCTCAAATCTGAGGATGGAGAGACCCCATGACCACCGAAACCAATTCCGTGCTGAACACCGTCAAGGATGCCTTCGCGCCCGTCACCGAGGCTTTCACCAAGCTCCAGAACATGGAAGTTCCGGAAGCCGCCCGTGAGTTCGTGAAGAAGCAGGCCGAGACCGCCAAGGTTCGCGCCGCCGACATCCATGCCGGTTCCGAGAAGGTGACCGCCGCGATCGAGACCGCCGTTGCCGGTTCGGTCTCCGAGGCCGCCAAGATCAGCCGCAACATCCAGGACGCGCTCTATCAGGACGCCGAAGCGTTCTTCGCCGGCATCGGCCAGCTGGCTTCCGCCAAGTCGTTCAACGAAGCGGTCCAGATCCAGTCCGACATGGTCCGCGCGCGCGGCGAAGTGTTCGTGTCGCGGGCGAAGGCCTCGAGCGAATATCTCGGCAAGCTCGTCGCCGATGGCGCCAGGACCGCCCAGGACAACTTCTCCAAGGTCTACACCAAGACCGCCTGATCGCGTTGCGATCAGCGACAGTTTGGAGGCCCGCTCAGGCGGGCCTTCTTTTTTGCCGGTTACGTCAATAGATCATCATTGCATCCTCCGTCATTGCGAGGAGCGTAAGCGACGAAGCAATCCATCCCGCAGCCTGGCGCTGCCGTGGATTGCTTCGCTTCGCTTGCGATGACGGATGCTGCTATTGTCGGGTCGACACCGCGAAAGCCGCCATGGCATCCACCCCCGCCTTCTCCTTCGCATCCCCCGGCGACGCCGCCCGCGCGGCCGAGTTGCGTCGCGTCAAGGCGTTGGCGACGCTGGTGCTGGTCGGCACGCTGGCGCTGTTCGTGGCGGCGAAGGCGCTGCTGCATGTGCATCCCGTCTTCGGCTTCGTCGCGGCGTTCGCGGAGGCCGCCACCATCGGCGGCATTGCCGACTGGTATGCCGTGGTGGCGCTGTTCAAGCGGCCGCTCGGCCTGCCGATTCCGCATACCGCGATCATCCAGAGCAACCAGCACCGCATCGCCGACAAGCTCGGCGAGTTCATCGAGGTGCATTTTCTCGAAGCCGCTCCCGTCGAGGCGAAACTGCGCCAGATCGATTTCGGCTCCTTCGTCGCCGACTGGCTGCGCGACCGCAAGCGCAGCGACGATCTCTCCCGCTTCGCGTTGCGGCTGCTGCCGGAGGCGTTGTCGGCGACGGAAACGTCCGGCCTGATGACGTTCATCACCCGCCGGATCACCACCCAGCTGCAGGAAGTCGATCTGGCGCCGCTTGCCGCCGGCACGCTGCGCGGTTTCGTCCAGGAGGGGCGGCATCAGGGCCTGCTCGACGACATCCTGCGCGCGGTGCATCAGTCGCTGACGCAAGCCGAAACCATGGCGGTGATCCGCGAAAAGATCCGCGGCGAATTGCCGACGCTGTTGAAACTCTACCGTGCCGACAGGTTTCTGGTGAACCGGATCGTCGCGTCCGCGACCACGTTCTTCGAGGAAGTGAAGAACGATCCGCAGCATCCGTTTCGCGACGAGTTCAATCGCATGCTGCTGTCGTTCGTCGACCGGCTCGGCAGCGACCGGGTCTTCGCCGATCGCCTCGATGGATTGAAGCGCGACCTGCTGGCGCGTCCCGAACTTTCCGACCTCGCGCGCAACATCTGGTCGAACACGCGGTCCTTTCTCGAGCGTAGCGCCTCGGGCGAGACCCAGGTGCTGCAGCAGCATCTGGCCGGCATGTTTGTGAAGGCGGGCGAGGCACTGGCCGCCGATCCGGAACTGCGCGCCGAAATCAACCAGGGCATCGTCGCCGTGCTCAGGAGTTTCATCGCCGATCAGAAGAGCGGCGTGTCGAGCTTCATCTCCGACCAGGTCAAGAGCTGGGATATGGGCCAGCTGATTGCGCTGATCGAAATCAACATCGGCAAGGACCTGCAATACATCCGCTTCAACGGCGCGCTGATCGGCGGGCTCGCCGGATTGACGCTGCACACCGTGGAATTACTGCTGCGGATGCTGTGACCAAATGATCACTCGGTTCCGTTTTGGCTGTGGCGCCTATTGTCGCGAGGCCGATCAACCGCTTCAATGACGGAATCATCACAACCTGTTCAAGCGATGCTGCATTGCGGAACGATTTTGCCGAGCTTGCGTCTTCCCAGGGTCATTGGCCGGCTGCCAGAGTGTAAGGGGCCGGCTGCGAGAGGAGCTACCATGTCCGCGACTACCCAGGCGCTGCGCGCGCCGTCCAAAACCCTGATGTTCATGGAGGGGCGCGCCCTTCACGAGTTCGGCGCCTTTCTCGGCGCGCTGCCGCTGCTCAGCCTCGCGCCCCGCGGTGACGGGCATCCGGTGCTGGTGCTGCCCGGGCTGATGGCTTCGGACACCTCGACGCGACCGCTGCGCAGCTTCCTGAGCAATCGGGGCTATGCCGCCAGCGGCTGGCGCCAGAGCCGCAATCTCGGCCTGCGTGACGGCGTGCAGCATGCGATGGTCGATCTGGTGCGCGAACTCAGCGACACCCATGGCCGCAAGATCAGCCTGGTCGGCTGGAGCCTTGGCGGCCTCTACGCGCGTCAGCTGTCCAAAATGATGCCGGACCGCGTGCGCTCGGTGATCACGCTCGGCAGCCCGTTCGCGGGCAGCCCGAAGGCCACCAACGCCTGGCGGGTCTATGAATTGGCCAGCGGTCGCAGCGCCGACGAGGAGGAGGATCACTCCTTCGGCGGCAGCCTTGCCGAAACGCCCCCGGTCCCGACCACCGCGATCTTCAGCCGCACCGACGGCATCTGCGCGTGGCAGGGCTGCATGGAAAAGGCCTCGGCGACATCGGAAAGCATCGAGGTCGAAGGCAGCCATTGCGGCATGGGACACAACCCCGCCGTGGTCTACGCCGTGGCCGACCGCCTGGCACAGGCGGAAGGCACATGGAAACCGTTCGAGCGCAGCGGCTGGCGCAGCATGGTCTATCCCGATCCGCACCGGTAAGGGCGAAGACAACTCATCCTTCGAGACGCATCGCCGTTGGCGATGCTCCTCAGGATGACGACCGGACCTGATTGCCCACTGTCGATACCTCATGGTGAGGAGCGCGCCTTCGCGCGTCTCGAACCATGAGAGCTGCCTCGCCGACGTTGTCGCGACTCTCGAAAACGCGCTAAGCCTTGGGGCATGCCGCAGCCGCTTGCCCGCATCGTCGAACAGCTCAAGCGCGAAACCTCGCGCACCGGCTCCATCGCCATCACGGTGTTCGGCGACGCCATCGTGCCGCGCGGCGGCTCGGTCTGGCTCGGCACGCTGCTCGAATTTTTTGCGGCGATCGACATCGACAGCGGCGTGGTGCGTACCGCAATGTCGCGGCTCGCCGCCGACGGCTGGCTCGAACGCGACAAGGTCGGCCGCAACAGCTTTTACCGGCTGGCGGGGAAGGGGCGGCAGACCTTCGATGCCGCGACAAGGCACATCTACGATCCGCAAGCCCCGGAATGGACCGGGCGCTTCGAGCTATTGTTGATCGCCAATAGCGGGGACCGCGACGCCGCCCGCGAGGCGCTGAAGAATGCCGGCTTCGGCAGTCCGCTGCCGGGCGTGTGGGTGGCGCCGTCGGGCGTGCCGATCCCGCGGGAAGCCGCATCCGCCATCCGGCTGGAAGTTTCCGCCGAGGACGACAGTGGTCGGCGCCTGCTCAGCGAAAGCTGGCCGCTCGATCGCACCGCCGATGCCTATCTGAAGTTCATGAAAACGTTCGAGCCGCTGCGGGGCTGGGCCGGCCGCCGCGAACGGATGTCGGATATCGACGCCTTCACCGCGCGCATCCTGCTGATCCATCATTACCGGCGGGTGGTGCTGCGCGACCCCTTGCTGCCGACCGACCTGCTGCCGGCGGACTGGCCGGGGCGGGCCGCCCGGCAACTCTGCGGCGAAATCTATCGCGGGGTGCTTCCCGCGTCGGAACAATGGCTTGACCGCCATGGAAGCAACCCCTCCGGGCCGCTGCCGGCGGCCGGCGCGGAACTGGCGCGCCGGTTCGCGGCTATGTAAATGTGTTACAAGAATGTATTGAGTTTGCCATGTTTTGATATATGTTAGAGCCGTTCCAGGGAGAACGGCCATGTACACGCAGGCGCTCAACACGTCGGATGCGGATGACCGCCATGTCGAGGATGCCACGCGCGCCGCGGCATTTCAGGCGCGGATTGATGCCGAAGAGCGCATCGAGCCCAATGACTGGATGCCCGCGGCCTATCGCAAGACGCTGACAAGGCAGATCTCGCAGCACGCCCATTCCGAGATCGTCGGCATGCTCCCCGAAGGCAACTGGATCACCCGCGCGCCGTCGCTGCGCCGCAAGGCCGCGCTGCTCGCCAAGGTTCAGGACGAATGCGGCCACGGGCTCTATCTCTATGCCGCCGCCGAGACGCTCGGCGCCTCGCGCGAGGAACTGGTCGATCTGATGCTGGCGGGCAAGGCGAAATATTCCTCGATCTTCAACGACCCGACCCTGACCTGGGCCGACATCGGCGTGATCGGCTGGCTGGTCGACGGTGCCGCGAACATGAACCAGATACCGCTGTGCCGCTGCTCCTACGGCCCCTAAGCGCGCGCGATGATCCGGGTCTGCAAGGAGGAATCCTTTCACCAGCGCCAGGGCTACGAGATCATGCTGACGCTGGCGCGCGGCACCGAAGAGCAGAAGGCGATGGCGCAGGACGCGCTGAACCGCTGGTGGTGGCCGGTGCTGATGATGTTCGGGCCGCCCGACCAGGCCAGCCAGCACAGCGACACCTCCACCAGATGGAAGATCAAGCGTTTTTCCAACGACGAACTGCGCCAGAAATTCGTCGATGCCACCGTGCCGCAGGCGCAGTTTCTCGGCCTGACCATCCCCGATCCCGGCATGAAGCAGAACGCGGAAGGGCACTGGGAATACAGCGCGATCGACTGGGACGAATTCAGGCAGGTGCTGGCGGGCAACGGCCCCTGCAACCGCGACCGGATGGCGGCGCGCCGCAAGGCGCATGACGAAGGCGCCTGGGTGCGCGAGGCCGCACAGGCCTATGCCGAAAAGCGCAAGCATCGCCAACTTGCGCAAGCCGCCGAATAAGTCAGGGAGACCATCATGGCCACGCCGAATACGCCGCTCTGGGAAGTCTTCATCCGCAGCCGCAACGGGCTCGCGCACAAGCATGTCGGCTCGCTGCATGCTTCCGACGCGACCATGGCGTTGCAGGCCGCGCGCGACCTCTACACCCGTCGCGGCGAGGGGCTGTCGGTCTGGGTGGTGCCGTCAAGCGCGATCACCGCGTCCGACCCTGCAGACAAGGGCATGATGTTCGAGCCGGCGGAATCCAAGATCTACCGGCACCCGACGTTTTACGAAGTGCCGGAAGAAGTCGGGCATATGTGAAATCGCTGCGCAGTGTTCTGAGTCGCGTCCGCAACTGTCGAAACCGTCATTGCGAGCGCAGCGAAGCAATCCATCCCTCAAGAGAATGAAAGAATGGATTGCTTCGTCGCTTCGCTCCTCGCAATGACGTCGATAGTGCACACAGGTTCCTGAACATGGCAGTCGCATCCATCTCCGTCTCCGAAACGCCGCTGGTGCTCTATACGCTGCGCCGGGCCGACGACGCGCTGATACTGGGGCACCGCTTGTCGGAATGGTGCGGCCACGCGCCGATGCTGGAAGAGGACATGGCGCTCGCCAATATGGGGCTCGACCTGCTCGGCCAGGCGCGCGAGCTTTATTCCCATGCGGCCAGGGTCGAAGGCAAAGGCAACGACGAGGACAAGTTCGCCTATCTGCGCGACGTCAGGCAGTATCGCAATCTCTTGCTGCTGGAACAGCCGAACGGCGATTTTGCCCACACCATGGTACGGCAGTTTTTCTACGCGGCCTTCGCCGATCCGTACTGGCGCGCGATGATGAAATCCGCCGATGCGACGCTGGCGGCGATCGCCGCGAAATCCGAAAAGGAAAGCGCCTATCATTTGCGGCATTCGTCGGAATGGATGGTCCGGCTCGGCGACGGCACGGAAGAAAGCCACGCCCGCGCGCAGGCCGCGGTCGATCATCTCTGGGCCTTTACCGGCGAAATGTTCGCTGTCGACGCCGGCGAGCGGGCCTTGATCGACGCCGGCATATCGGTCGATCCCGCCGGCCTGCGTCCGCAATGGCTGAAAACCGTGACCGATGTCGTCGATGAAGCGACACTGGCTCTGCCCAAAAGCGAATGGATGCAACAGGGCGGCCGCGATGGCCGGCACAGCGAGCATCTCGGGCATTTGCTCAGCGAATTGCAGTCGATGCAGCGCACGTTCCCGGGGGCCGCATGGTGAGCGCCCTATTCACCGATGCCGAGCTGCGGCAACACGCCTGGAACACCGCGGCATCGGTGGTCGATCCGGAGATCCCGGTACTGACCATCGCCGATCTCGGCGTGCTCCGCGAGGTCGCGATCCGGGATGGCCAGGTCGAGGTCGCGATCACGCCGACCTATTCCGGCTGCCCCGCGATGAACATGATTTCGCTGGAGATCGAGCTGGCGCTACAGCGCGAGGGTTTTCGCAACTCGAAGGTGCGCACCGTGCTGTCGCCGGCCTGGACCACCGACTGGATGAGCGAAGACGGCCGCCGCAAGCTACGGGAATACGGCATCGCGCCGCCGCAGCCAGCCGGCTCCCGCCGCGCGCTGTTCGGCGTACAGCAGGTGACGTGCCCGCAATGCGGCTCCGGCGATACCGAAGTGCTGTCGGAATTCGGCTCGACCTCCTGCAAGGCGCTGTGGCGCTGCAGGAACTGCCGCGAACCGTTCGACTATTTCAAATGTCACTAGTTTCGTCACCCTGAGGCGCCGTAGCGCAGCGAAGGCCTCGAAGGGTGGAGGCAAACTCGGACCGTTCGTGTTTCCCTCCTTCGAGGCTCGCCGCAAATGGCGGCTCGCACCTCAGGATGACGACCGTGAAAAGGTATTCATGTCCCACGCTCCCCGCTTTCATCGCCTCGCCGTCAGCGACCTGCGCCGCGAATCCGTTGACGCGGTGTCGATGACGTTCGCGATCCCGCCAGACCTGATCGCCGACTACCATTTCGTTCCCGGCCAGTACCTGACCCTGCGCACCACCATGGACGGCGAGGAAGTTCGCCGCTCCTATTCGATCTGCTCCGGGCCCGACGACGGCGAACTGCGCATCGCGGTCAAGAAGGTCGATGGCGGCGCGTTCTCGAGCTGGGCCGCCGACGAATTGAAGGCCGGCGACCAACTCGACGTCATGACCCCGACCGGTCGCTTCGGCGTCGTTGCAGCATCTGAAGGGGCGCGGACCTATGTCGGCTTTGCCGCCGGCTCCGGCATCACGCCGATTCTCTCGATCGTGAAGGGAGTGCTGGCGCGCGAGCCGGACAGCCGATTCTTTCTGTTTTACGGTAATCGT
>NZ_JAUYQU010000140.1 GCF_030697065.1 Bradyrhizobium sp. | reverse complement strand
TGCGCCAGCATGCTGCGGACCACGAGCCGGTGGAACGGCAGGATGACCGCGAGATAGGTTCGCCCCAGCCGGTTGTGTGTCCTGACCAGCGTGGTCGCGGTGACCTGCTGGCCGGTGCCGTGGGGCGCGACGTCGACCACGACACGGAAATCCAGATGGCTGTCATCGAAGCCGGCGACGAGGCGCTCCGGCGTCTGGCTGATGACCGGAAAGATCCCGATCATGTCCCGGGCGGTGGCCGCGGCACCCGATTTCTTCAGGCCGAACGGCGCCACCAGGATATTGCGCAGGGTCAGCAGCGCGTCGACCCATCGCGGCGCGCGCGCCATCATCCGCTCCGCGGCCCGCCGCGCATCGAGCGCGCGGCCGTCGACCTCGAGGCCAAAGGCATCCGAAAATTGCGCGCCGGCCAGCAGCGCACCGGCATCGACGGCGGGTTTGATCTCGCGGACCTTCATCGCCCCTCCTATCGCAGCGCCAGCCGGTTGGCCAGCAGCCGGAAGCGCAGCACCAGCAGCAAGGCATAGACAGCGGTGCCGCAGGACAGCCCGATCCAGACCCCGATCGCGCTCCATCCGGCCCAGAAGGCGAGCCCCCAGGCGGCCGGAAATCCGATCAGCCAGTAGCTGATCGCCGCGAACAACAGCGGGATCCGCGTGTCGCTCATGCCGCGCAGCGCGCCGGCGGCGACCGTCTGGATGCCATCGGCGACAAAGAACGTCGCGCCCACCATCAGCAGCGTGGCGGTGAGTTCGATGACGCGACCTCCGCTCTCGACCGCCTCGCCGAAGAAGAACCGCGCGATATCAAACCGGCAGAGGATGACGGCCAGCGTCAGGGCGGAGACCAGCGCCATGCCGAGCAGCGTGGCCACGAAGCCCGCCCGCCTGACGGCCGCCGCATCGTTGCGGCCGACGGCATGGCCGACCCGCACGGTGGCGGCTATGCCGATGCCGAACGGCACCATGAACAGGATGGCGGTGACCTGCAGCGCGATCTGGTGCGCCGCCAGCGCGGTGGTGCTGATCAGGCCCATCAGCAATGCCGCCGCGGCGAACAGGCCGTATTCCAGCAGGAACGAGATCGAGATCGGCGCGCCGATCACGATCAGTCGCCGCATCAGCGTCCAGTCGATGCGCCAGATCCGGCCCAGCACCTGGTATTTCCGGAACGGCCTGCGGCTGTGCGCGAACCACAGCGCCGCCAGAAACATGCCGAAGTTGATGATGGTGGTGGCGAGGCCGGCGCCGAACAATTCCAGCCGCGGCAATCCCCATTCGCCGTGGATCAGGAGGTAGACCAGCACGGCGTTGGCCGGTATCGCCACCAGCGTGATCCACAATCCCGGCTCCGGCCGGTTGACCGCGCCCATGAAACCGCGGATGGCGAGAAACCACAGCGCCGGCGCGATGCCCCACGCCAGGCCCATGAGATACTCCTGCGCCAGCCGCGCGGTCGCCGGTTGCTGGCCCAGCGTCAGCAGGATCTGCTCGCCATAAAGCGGCAGCGCCATCAACGGCAGCGAAATCAGCAGCGCCGCCCACAGCCCGACCCGCAGCGAACGCCGTACCATCCGCGGATTGCGGGCGCCGAACGCCTGCGCCGCCAGCGGCGCCACCGCGGACACCAGCCCCATCCCGAAGGTGAAGGTGATGAAGAACACCGAACTCGCCAGCGCCGCGGCGGCCACGGCCCCGTCGCCGAGCCGTCCGACCAGTGCCAGGTCGGTGGTCATCATCGCGATCTGCCCGAGCTGCGTCAGCGCGATCGGCACCGCGAGCTTCAGCGTCTCGGCCAGCTCGATGACGAGGTGGTGGCTGGAGGCGGCGGCGCGGACCGGTGCCGGCTCGATCTTATCAAGGGAAGTCATGGGAGCAGACTAACACCTCCGTAGGCCAATATCGGCGAACAAGCCCGCTCGATCACACCTGGCTTGGTCATCAGCAAAGCCGTCATATGCTATTGCGGTGGGCAATTGTCAGGACAATAAGTCTGTTCTGCCCGAGGATTTGGGAGCTTGCCTGCTGCAGAAGTTGCATTATCGCGACGTGCATCACGCGGGAAATTTATTATGGAGGTCTTTCCGCGCTCGCTTGCCTTCGGCGTATGGCGGTTCGGAGGCAAGTGGCTCCCGACGGATCAATTTCTTTTCAGGACAAACGGTTCGAAGATGAAGGCTTTTACCTTACCCGCTCCGGCACGCGGGTGATTTTCGCCCCCAGTGCATTGAGGCGTTCGTCGATGCGCTCATAGCCGCGCTCGATCTGGTCGGCGTTGTTGATGGTGCTGACGCCCTTGGCGCACACCGCCGCCAGCAACATCGCCATGCCGGCGCGGATGTCGGGCGAGGTCATCAGCGCGCCGCGCAGCCGGCTCGGTCCCGCCACGATGGCACGGTGCGGATCGCACAGCACGATGCGCCCGCCCATCGCGATCAGCTTGTCGACGAAGAACATCCGCGACTCGAACATCTTCTCGAACATCAGGATCACGCCGTCGCACTGGGTGGCGGTTACGATCGCGATCGACATCAGGTCGGCCGGGAATGCCGGCCATGGCTGATCCTCGAGTTTCGGCACATGGCCGCCGAAATCGTCCCTGATCTTGAGGGTCTGGTCGGCCGGCACGATCAGGTCGTCGCCCTCGACTTCGCAGACGATGCCGAGACGCTCGAATCCCATCCGGATCGAGCGCAGATGCCCGACGCCGGCCCGCGCGATGCGCAGCGGCGAACGCGTCACCGCGGCGAGGCCGATCAGCGAGCCCACCTCGATGTGATCGGGCTGGATCGTATAGCTGGCCGGGCCGAGCGTCGCCGGTCCGTGCACGATGATAGTGTTGGTGCCGATGCCCTCGATATCGGCCCCGAGCGCGACCAGGAAATGCGCGAGGTCCTGCACATGCGGCTCCGAGGCGGCGTTGCGCAAGTAGGTGGTGCCGTGCGCCGCCACCGCGGCGGTCAGCGCGTTTTCCGTCGCCGTCACGCTGGGTTCGTCGAGGAACACGTCGGCGCCGCTCAGACGGCTGGCGCGGAACTCCAGCCGGTCGGTGGCGGTGACGGTGGCGCCGAGCTGCTCGAAGGCGAGAAAATGGGTGTCGAGACGGCGCCGGCCGATGACGTCGCCGCCCGGCGGCGGCAGCATCACCTCGCCGCAACGGGCCAGCAGCGGTCCCGCCAGCAGGATCGAGGCGCGGATCCGCGCGCACAGCACCGGATCGAGATCGGCGGCGCGAATGTTCTTGGCGTGGATCGCCAGCGTATTGCGCGCCTGCCATTCGGCCGACGCGCCGACCGAGCGGATCAGTTCGACCAGCGTTTCGGTGTCGCGAATCCGCGGCACGTTCTCCAGGGTGACCGGATGCTCGGTCAGCAGCGCCGCCGCGATGATCGGCAGCGCGGCGTTCTTGTTGCCGGACGGCTCGATGGTGCCCGAAAGCCGGTGACCGCCCTCGACGATGTATTGAAGGGGCGGCATCGGCTCGTTGCTCACACGTCGACGTTGGCGCTGAGTGAATTGTCCTGGATGAATTCGCGGCGCGGTTCGACCACGTCGCCCATCAGCTTGGTGAAGATGTCGTCGGCCTCGTCGACTTCCTTGATCTTGACCTGCAGCAGCGAGCGCTCATTGGTGTCGAGGGTGGTTTCCCAGAGCTGGCCCGGGTTCATCTCGCCGAGGCCTTTGTAGCGCTGCAGCGTCACGCCCTTGCGGCCGGCGTCGGTCACCGCCTCGAACAGGCTGACCGGCCCGTGGATCGCGGTCTCGGTGTCCTTGCGGCGCAGCAAGCCAGGCTTCGGATAGGCTTCCTGCAGCCTGGCCGCGTAATCGTCGAGCTTGCGCGCATCGGCCGAGCCGAGCAGCGCGTCGTCGATCATGGCGACGTCCTTGACGCCGCGCACGGTGCGCTCGAACAGGAACCCCTGGCCCTCGGTGAAGCGCCCGGTCCAGCCGCGCTCGACTTCATCGGCCAGCGCGTCGAGCCGGCGCGCGATGTAATCCGCGGCCGCGTTGGCGGTGGCGAGGTCGCCGGTGATTTTCGGGCTCATTACGCCGGCGATCGCGGCCTGCTCGATCACCTTGCGGTTATAGCGGCTGTGCAGATTGTGCAGCGTGCCGCGGATGGCGCGGGCATCCTCCACCAGTGCCAGCAGGTCGCGGCCCGCGCGGCTCTCGCCGGATGCCAGCTTGAACACGCAGTCGTCGAGACCGGTCGCGATCAGATAGTCTTCCAGCGCGCGTTCGTCCTTCAGGTACTGTTCGGACTTGCCGCGCGTCACCTTGTAGAGCGGCGGCTGCGCGATATAGAGGTAGCCGGACTCGATCAGTGACGGCATCTGGCGGAAGAAGAAGGTCAGCAGCAAGGTGCGGATATGGGCGCCGTCGACGTCGGCGTCGGTCATCAGGATGATCTTGTGATAGCGCAGCTTCGACAGGTCGAAATCGTCGCGGCCGATCCCGGTTCCGAGCGCGGTGATCAGGGTGCCGATCTGCTCCGAGCCCAGCATCTTGTCGAACCGCGCGCGCTCGACGTTGAGGATTTTTCCGCGCAGCGGCAGCACCGCCTGGAATTCGCGGTTGCGGCCCATCTTGGCGGAACCGCCGGCGGAATCGCCCTCGACGATGAACAGTTCGGACTTGGCGGGATCCTTTTCCTGGCAGTCGGCCAGTTTGCCGGGCAGCGAGGCGATATCGAGCGCGCCCTTGCGCCGCGTCAGCTCGCGCGCCTTTCGCGCGGCCTCGCGCGCGGCGGCGGCCTCCACCACCTTGCCGACGATCACCTTGGCCTCGGCGGGGTGTTCCTCGAACCAGGCGGCCAGCGCCTCGTTGAGCACGTTTTCGACCACCGGCCGCACCTCGGAGGACACCAGCTTGTCCTTGGTCTGCGAGGAGAACTTCGGATCCGGCACCTTGACCGAGAGCACCGCAGTCAGGCCCTCGCGGCAATCGTCGCCGGTCAGCGCGATCTTTTCGCGCTTGGCGATGGCATCGGCATAGCCGTTGACCTGGCGCGTCAGCGCGCCGCGGAAACCCGCCAGATGAGTGCCGCCGTCACGCTGCGGAATGTTGTTGGTGAAGCACAGCACGTTCTCGTGGTAGCTGTCGTTCCACCACAGCGCCGCCTCGACGCCGATGCCGTTGAGCTCGGCATTGATCATGATCGGGCTGGGCACCATCGGCTTCTTGTTGCGGTCGAGATACTTCACGAACTCGTTGACGCCGCCGTCGTAGCGCATCTCCTCGCGCTTCTCGACCGCATGGCGCATGTCGGACAGCACGATATTGACGCCGGAATTCAGGAAGGCGAGCTCGCGCAGCCGGTGCTCCAGCGTCGCGAAGTCGTATTCGACGTTGGTGAACGTCTCCTTCGAGGCGAGGAAGGTCACCTCGGTGCCGCGCTTGCCGTTGGCGTCGCCGACCACCACGAGCGGCGCCACCGCGTCGCCATGGGCGAACTCGACGAAGTGCTCCTTGCCGTCGCGCCAGACCCGGAGCTGCAGTTTCTCCGACAGCGCGTTGACGACGGAGACGCCGACGCCGTGCAGTCCGCCCGACACCTTGTAGGAATTCTGGTCGAATTTGCCGCCGGCATGCAGCTGGGTCATGATGACCTCGGCGGCGGAAATGCCTTCGCCCTTGTGGATGTCGACGGGAATGCCGCGGCCGTCATCGCGCACGGTGACCGAGCCGTCGGCGTTGAGCAGGACCTCCACCGCGCTGGCGTGGCCGGCCAGCGCCTCGTCAATGGCGTTGTCGACGACTTCATAGACCATGTGATGCAGGCCGGAGCCGTCATCGGTATCGCCGATATACATGCCCGGCCGCTTGCGCACGGCGTCGAGGCCTTTCAAAACCCGGATCGATTCCGCACCGTATTCGATAGGGATGGAATGCTCAGTGTCGGCGATGGTTTGCCGGGCAGGTTCTGTCATGTGAGGCCTTCGAGGATGTCCCGAATCAGCGGCGCAAGAGAGGGCGCTGATCGGTCTATTTGTGCCATGAAAGGGACAATGCGCCTAGCGCAAAGTATCTATCAGCAAGCTATTGAATAAATGGGATTTTTTGAAGATTTTTCAAGGCGGGCAGAAGCCGATTCGGAGGCGTCGCAAAAGCGCGACCGGCAAGCTGATTCTTGATCGGGACGGAGCGGATTTCGCGTGCCGTCCGGCCTGCAGGCAGGTCGGCCCGCTGGCTCAGCCGGGGCGGGCGATCCGGCCGGAATCGACCTCGAAAACTTCGCCTGACGTGCCGATGTCGGCGAATGCCGCGGGGTCGGCGCCGGTCATCCAGACCTGCGAACCGAGCCTGGCGAGTTCGTCGAACAGCGATCGGCGCCGGCCGGGGTCGAGATGGGCGACCACCTCGTCGAGCAGCAGCAGCGGCGTGATGCCGGTCATCTCGGCGACCAGGCTCGCATGTGCCAGCACGAGGCCGATCAGCAGCGCCTTCTGCTCGCCGGTGGAGGCGTCGCGGGCCGGCATGTTTTTCGGCGCGTAGATCACCTGCAGGTCGGTCAGATGCGGCCCGTCGAGGGTGCGGCCGGCGGCGGCGTCGCGGGCGCGGCCGGCGCGCAGGATCGCGCGGTAGCGATCCTCCACCGCGGTGGCGGGCTCGTTGACCAGCGCGTTTTCCATCCAGCCGTCGAGCATGATCCTTGCGGAAGGAAACGCCGAGGCGTCGCCGCGTTCGCGTAGCATCGCGGCCAGCCGCGTCACGGTCTGGCTGCGCATCGCCGCGACCGCGACCGCGAGTTCGGCGGTCTCGCGTTCGATCGCGTCGCACCAATGGTCGTCGTAATTGCGCACTTCCAGCAGCCGGTTGCGCGAGCGCAGGGAGCGGTCGAGCGCCGACACCCGGCTGGAATGTTCCGAGTCGATCGCCAGCACCAGCCGGTCGAAGAACCGCCGCCGCTCCGACGCCGCGCCGAGAAAAAGTCCGTCCATCGACGGCGTCAGCCACACCATGCGCAGATGATCGCCGAATGCGGTGGCGG
Source organism: Bradyrhizobium sp. (assembly GCF_030697065.1). Taxonomy (GTDB): domain Bacteria; phylum Pseudomonadota; class Alphaproteobacteria; order Rhizobiales; family Xanthobacteraceae; genus Bradyrhizobium. Next base: position 52,293 of record NZ_JAUYQU010000140.1, on the reverse strand, counting down.
AGCCGACCGGCTCGCGGTCGATCCGGCAGCGCCGGCTGGTCGCGGCACCCTCGCTGCCGGGCGGGTCGATGCCGGTGCCGAGCGTGGCGAGGCCGAGCGCGCCCTCGACCTCGGCGGACACCGCCCAGGAGCCGTCGCCCTCGATATCGGCGACGTCATCGAGCGTGGCGCGGCGCAGGCCCCGTCCGGGGGACAGGAACGAGATGGCTTCGATGCAGTTGGTCTTGCCGGCGCCGTTCGGCCCCACCAGCACCACCACATCGCCGCGCGTCTGCAGGCTCGCCGCGCGATAATTGCGGAAGTGCGTCAGCGTCAGCCGGTGGATGCGGGAGGCGGTCATGTCATTCGTCATTGCCGGGCTTGACCCGGCAATCCATCGTCCGCGTCGGCGGACAATCTCTTCGTACAAGTCCCGCCAATCCGGATTGCTTGCAACAATCAGATCGATTTTCCACTCGCGCGACCAATGCTTGATGTTCTTTTCGCGTTGAAGCGCTGCGGCGATAGTTTCGTGCGCTTCGAACTATACCAGCGTCTTGATGCCGTACCGCTTGGTAAAACTCTCGGCCAGGCCCTCACGGTGCTCGTAGACGCGCCGCACCAGATTGTTCGTCACGCCGATATACAGCGTTCCACCGGGTTTACTGGCGAGAATGTACACCCAATAGGTCATTTTTCCGAAGAGGATGGATTGCCGGGTCAAGCCCGGCAATGACGAATGAATTCGTTTACTACACCCGCATCGGCATCAGCACGTACAGCGCGCCCTTGGAATCCTTGTCCTGCACCAGGGTCGGCGAACCTGGATCGGCCAGCCTCAGGACCGCGACTTCGCCCTCGATCTGGGCGGCGATATCCAGTAGATAGCGCGAGTTGAAGCCGATATCGAGGGCGTCGGAGGCGTATTCGACCTCGAGCTCCTCGGTCGCGCTGCCGGAATCCGGGTTGGTCACCGACAGCACCAGCTTGCCCGCGGACAGCGCCAGCTTCACCGCGCGGCCGCGCTCGCTCGATATGGTCGAGACGCGGTCCACCGCGGCCTCGAAATCCTTCTTGTCGACGATCAGTTCCTTGTCGTTGTTCTGCGGGATGACGCGGCCGTAATCCGGGAACGTGCCGTCGATCAGTTTCGAGGTCAGCACCACATGGCCGATGGTGAAGCGGATCTTGCCCTGCGACAGTTCGATGCCGACCTCGCCCTCATTGTCGTCGATCAGCCGCAGCACTTCGCCGACGGTCTTGCGCGGCACGATCACGCCGGGCATGCCGTCCGCGCCCTTGGGCAGGGCCAGATCGACCTGCGCCAGCCTGTGGCCGTCGGTGGCGACCGCGCGCAAGGTCGCCGCCTTGGCGGTACCGGCCGCGTGCAGATAGATGCCGTTGAGATAGTAGCGGGTCTCCTCGGTCGAGATCGCAAACTGGGTGCGGTCGATCAGCCGCTTCAGGTCGGCGGCGGGCAGCGCGAAGGAATGCGTCATGTCGCCCGCGGCGAGATCCGGAAAATCGTTTTCGGGCAGGGTCTGCAGCGTGAAGCGGGAGCGGCCGGCGCGGATCGCCAGTACCGCGCGGTCGCCGTCGCCTTCCAGCACGATCTGGGCGCCGTCGGGCAGTTTGCGCACGATGTCGTAGAACATGTGCGCCGGCACGGTGGTCGAGCCGCCGGTGGCGGTTTCCGCCGCCAGCGTCTCCGTCACCTCGAGGTCGAGGTCGGTGGCTTTCAGCGCCAGCCGGGCGCCTTCGGCGCGGATCAGCACGTTGCCCAGGATCGGAATGGTGTTGCGGCGCTCGACCACGCGATGGACGTGGCCCAGCGATTTCAGCAGTTGCGCGCGTTCGACGGTGACCTTCATAGCAATACCCGCCTGATCCCTAAGATGGAAAAGCCGGGCGGCCCAGAAAGGCGCGCCGCGGCATTTGAAACCCGAAAAGCCTGATCGGAGCTGGATTTGATCAAACCCGCGGGGGGACCGCAAGGTGGCGCGGATGGCCCGCCAGCGCAAGCGGAACGCGCGGTCGTTCCCCACGTTTCGCCGGAGAAGTTCGGGATTTCCCGTCGAGCCGGCGTTCGCCGGGACGAAGCGTGGAGCGGCCCGCCGGGCTTTTTCACTCCTGCAATTGGCGCTTGAGCGATTCGACCTCTTCGGAGAGCGCCACGTCCCGGGAGACCAGCGCCTCGATCTTGCGCACGGCATGCAGCACCGTGGTGTGGTCGCGTCCGCCGAAGCGGCGGCCGATTTCCGGCAAGCTCCGCAGCGTCAGGGTCTTTGCCAGATACATCGCGACCTGGCGCGGGCGCACCACATTCGCGGTACGCCGCGACGACAGCAGGTCGGAGCGGCTGACATTGTATTGCCGGGCCACCACCCGCTGGATGTCCTCGATCTTGATGCGCTTGGGTTCCTGCGGGCGGACCAGGTCGCGCACCTCGCGCTCGGCCATTTCCAGCGTCACCGGCTGGGCGTTGAGCTTTGAGTGCGCCAGCAGGCGGTTGATGGCGCCCTCGAGGTCGCGGCCATTATGGGTGATGGTGCGCGCCAGATAATCCAGCACCGGCGCCGGCACGTCGAAGGTGGCGTGATGCGCGCGGGCTGCCGCGACACGCGACTTGAGGATTCCGAGCCGCAACTCCTCGCCGAGCGATCCCATCTCGACCACGAGGCCGCCGGCCAGCCGCGAACGCACGCGGTCGTCGAGGCTTTCGAGATCCGACGGCGGACGATCCGCCGCAATCACCACCTGGCGGCCGGCGTCGATCAGCGCGTTCAGGGTGTGACAGAATTCGGCCTGGGTCGATTTGCCCTGCAGGAACTGCAGGTCGTCGATCACGAGCACGTCGATGCCGCGCAGCGCTTCCTTGAAGGCCAGCGCCGTCTGCGTCTTCAGCGCCGCGACGAAGCCGTACATGAATTTTTCCGCGGTGAGATAGAGCACCTTGCGCTCGCTGCCGGAATTGCCGGCCCAGGTCACCGCCTGCAGCAGATGGGTCTTGCCGAGGCCGACGCCGGCATGGATGTAGAGCGGGTTGAACATCACGCTGTCGCCGCGCCGCCCCTCTGCCACCTGACGCGCGGCTGCGTGCGCCAAAGTGTTGGAGCGGCCGATGACGAAACTTCCGAAGGTCAGGCGCGGATCGAGCGGCGAGCCGCCGAGCGCGTCATGGCTGGCGGACACCGGCGCGATCGCGGTGGCGCGCAATTCGGGCGCGGGGCGGCCGTCGGCCCGCTCGGAGCGGCGGGAATCGATCGGTACGGGAGCTTCCTTGGCCGGCGCCGCGCAGCGCATCGCGGTGCGCACGGTGAGGTCGATCCGGTGCACTTCCGGCATCTCGGCCTGCCAGCAGGTGAGAACGCGTTCGGCATAATGCGCCTGGATCCAGCTCTTGAGAAACCGCGTCGGCACCGAAAGCCGCACGCTCTCGTCCTGCACGCTCTCCAGGTCCATCCGCGCGAACCAGCTCGTATAGACGTCCTCGCCGACGCTCGAACGCAGCCGGCCCTGCACGCGCGACCAGCGATCCTGTTCAATATTTGTCATTTTCTGACGACTTTTCTGATGGAGGAAAGTTCCCGACGGAGCCGCGCGCGTTTCCGCGCGCTCGTGACCTCGAGCGAAGCCTGGTCTCCAGCCATAGACAGGCCGTCCGGCGAGACGCCGTTGGCTCACATCTTCAGCTGGAGAGAAGCGTTCGCGAGGTCAGCGCATACTCAACGGTCTGTCCGGAGCTCGCGCGGGGGGCCGCGTGCAGGCGGCGTCTAAGGCGTCCAATACGTCATCGGTTGCAACTGGCATCTGGTCGATTACCGCGATGATTCCGTAAAGCATACAGCCTCCCCCTCTCGCCGCGATTGCCCACGGCGAGGTGTCATACTAAGCGTGTTTCAAATTCAGCCGGCAGCGCCCGAAGCCTGGAATCGTTCAGACGCTATTGCCGTTCCGTTCAGCCCGTTTTTCTAACCCGTTGTTCCGGTGCTTCGCCCCTGCAATTCCCGGCTGGCCAGTCTCGTATCTCTCTTGTTCGAAGCGAGCGGAACAAGCATGCCCCACTTGAGAAATTTCGACACAGAACCACATTCCTCATATTGCTATGAGGTCTACTCCGACAATCGCTTGGAAAGCGTCGCCAACGCGCACACCGCCGCCGATTTGCACGTCCGCCCCGTTTCTTAAACCGCGCTGGTCTGAAGAACCGTGGGCGCCGCGAACGCCCTAAGAGATACATCATGCCCTGTTTCCCGCAACGAAAATGATTCAGCGCGAGCGCCGGAAAAACCACTTCGCACCCGCGAAATCAGCCGGTGCGTTCTGGAGCGAGCGGCAAGGTTTTGAATCTGCGCACAGATTCGAAACCCCGAAGCGCTGTGACATTTCTGACAATCGCTTAAAATAAATTCATAATTTGTTTACGATTGAGTGTGGCGGGAATGAGTTTTCCAACAAGCTGTCGCCACTATGCCGATAAGTGACTACGCAAGCGCCATTTTTTTTGATCGTCGGAAGAGGGTAACCCCGAACGGTTTTGCAGCGCGATGGCGGGGAGGCAGTTGCTATTTGCAAAGTGCGGCCGAGCATCATGCAGCTTGCAAGCTGGCGAAGTTTATAAGCCCGCCTGCCTGCATAACGCCAGTAGAATCACGGGCGCGCGAGCTTTTCGCGCGATGTCCACGGCGGTGTGGTGCAAGTACAAAAAGAAAAAGCCCGGCGTGACCGGGCTTTCCTGACGAATGTCTTTTTTGATCAGTCTTGCTTGGCGAGCTTGGCGATCTGATGCGCGAGTCGCGAAACCTTTCGGCTCGCATTGTTCTTGTGAATGATGTTGCGCTGCGCCGCCTGCATCAGTTCCGGCTCCGCGCGCGTCATCGCCTTCAGCGCCGCTTCGCGGTCGCCGCTCTTGATTGCTTCCTCGACGGTGCGAACCGCGCCGCGCATCTGGGTGCGGCGGGACTTGTTGACGATGGTGCGGCGGGCAATCTTGCGGGTCGCCTTCTTGGCGGAAGTTGTGTTGGCCATGTTCTCAAATATCCTTCGGCGGTGACCGGTCGCTGATTGGTCGGGCTTGAGCGCGCCGGCCGTTCAACCGCCTGATCGAAGCTGGTGTTTTCCGGATGTTCCCGAGATGCCATTGCAAGCCACGCAAACAGGCTGACATGACGGCGTCGTGCAAAGAACAGCGGCGGCGGGATTGCGCCCGCCGCCATTGCCGGTCTTATAGAGGGCGCGCCTTGCAGCGTCAACGCCTTAGCCGCTCCCGGGCGCCCGGCGACCGGGCTCGAAAGCCCGGATAAGCTGCTGAAGCGGTTGAATTTCCTCGATGGCCCCGGTAATCCCTGTGCGCGTTCGGGGCACGACAGACACAAGGTGACGCATGATCCGCGGTTTCTTCCGACTTGTGGGGCTCTTGCTGCTGGCCGGCGGTTTCATCTTCATGGTCTATGATGGTGCCCGCTGGGTCGCCGATCAGACCCTGCGATTTACCGAGTTTGGCCAGTTCTGGAACGATATCCATCAGTCCAGCCAGCAGGCGTTCCGGGCCTGGCTCGAGGGCACCGTGCCGTGGCTCTGGACCAGTGTCGTTAGGGTGGTCCTGGACCAGCCGGTTTTTGCGGTGCTGGGCGTGCTTGGCATTCTCCTGATGCTGCTGTTCCGGCCGCGCAAGCCGCTGATCGGCTATTCCCGGAACTGAGCCGGCCGCGCGCTGCCGCGCTTGTGTTCGACCCGACAGCGTAACGGGGCTGCCGCTTCCGCCGTAAAGACCTATATTGGACCTACAGATGATGCGTTCGAAGGGCGGCGTCTCCGGGGGTACCCGGAACGTGGCCTTCGACATCGAGAGGTGATCCCCATGTTCTTCATGCGCAAAACCACCGCCCTGCCGAGCGCCGCCGAGGCGCTGCCGGGCCGCACGACGCCGATCCCCACCGCTAAAACCCATTTCGTCAATGGCCGCCAGTTGCAGCCGCCATATCCCGCGGGCCTGGAGCAGGCGGTGTTCGGGCTCGGCTGCTTCTGGGGCGCGGAGCGCAAATTCTGGGAACTCGGTGACGGCATCTACACCACAGCCGTGGGTTACGCCGGCGGTCACACCGCGAACCCGACCTACGAGGAGGCCTGTTCGGGCCGCACCGGTCACACCGAGGCGGTGCTGGTGGTGTTCGATCCGAAAAAGATCTCCTATGAGCAACTCCTCAAGACGTTCTGGGAAAGCCACAACCCGACGCAAGGCATGCGCCAGGGCAATGACGTCGGCACCCAGTATCGTTCCGCGATCTACACGTTCGGCGACGCGCAGCATAAGGCCGTCGAAGCGTCGAAGGCGGTTTACCAGAAAGCCCTTGCCGTGAAAGGTCTCGGCGCCATCACCACCGAGATCGCGCCGGCAGGCCAGTTCTATTTCGCCGAGGATTATCATCAGCAGTATCTGGCCAAGAATCCCGCCGGCTATTGCGGACTTGGCGGCACCGGCGTGTCCTGCCCGATCGGCGCCGGCGTCAGCGCGTGAACTTCTCACCCTCCCCTGCGGGGGAGGGTGATCACCCGATCCCCCGCGCCAACGATTTATTAACCATAAGCGGTGCAAGACTTAGGCTGTCTCGCTATGAGGGATGGCTCCGGTGCGGGTTGCGCGCGCGTTTCGACTGCCTGTTATTGTCGCCATGGCTGCGCTCGCTCTGTCGGGCTGCATGCGTCCGTCCGGGCCGGTCGTGCAGTCGCAAGCCGATCTGGATTCGATCGCCTACGGGCAGCCCTATCGTCCCGCTGTTGTCGCCGATTCCGGCGGCGGCGCGATCGCGGCACTTCGCAGCAGCTTTGCCGCACCTCGGGCCGATGCCCCGCCTGCCGTCGTCTACGCGGCCGCGCCGATGCCGATGCCGATTCCCGTGGCCCACGACACAGCCTACCATCTCGATGCCGGCGACCGGCTGCGGGTCGTGGTCTACGGCCAGGAAGGTCTCACCAACACCTACGCCATCGACGCCGGCGGCTCCATCACGATGCCGCTGATCGGCGCGGTGCCGGCGCGCGGTAAGACGCCCGCGCGCCTCGCCGCCGACATCACCGCCAAACTGCGCAACGGCTTTATCCGCGAGCCGTCGGTGGCGGTGGAGATCGAGGCCTACCGGCCGTTCTTCATCCTCGGTGAGGTCGCCGCTCCCGGGCAATACCCCTACGTGCCCAACATGTCGGTCGAAAGCGCGGTAGCGATCGCCGGAGGTTTCTCGCCCCGCGCCCGCCGCGATCGCGTCACGCTCACCCATACCGATGCGGCGGGTTCGATGCGCACCGTGGTGCCGCTCGGCACCGCCATCAGCCCCGGCGATACCGTGGTGGTCGGCGAACGCTGGTTCTGACGAAGTACTTCGTCATCCCGGGGCGCGCGTGAAACGAGCGAACCCGGGATCTCGAGATTCCGGGTCTGGTCCTGCGGACCATCCCGGAATGACGCCGGGCTTACTACCTCAAATGCTCCGCAAAAAACGCCATGCTGCGCGGCCAGGCGATGTCGGCGCTGGCCTTGTCGTAGCTGGCCCGCTCGTCGCAATGAAAACCGTGCTGCGCGCCGGGATACACATGAATCCCGACCTCAGGCCGTTTCGCCCTGATGGTTTCTACGTCGGCAAGCGGAATCCCCGCGTCCTTCTCGCCGAAGTGCAGTTGCGTGGGCACCTGTGGCCGGTCGTCGGCGAAGCGGACGATGGCGCCGCCGTAATAGCCGATCGCAGCCTTCAGGCCCTGGAGTTTCGTGGCGGCGGCATAGGCGATGCTGCCGCCGAGGCAGAAGCCGATGATGCCGACCGGGCCGATATGTTTGACGGCATCGATCGCAGCCTGGGTGTCGCGCAGCATCGCCGCCCAGTCGGGACTGGCGATGAATTTGCGCGCCGTCGCCACTTCGTCCGGCGAATAGCCGCACTCGAAATCGGGCTGGGTGCGATCGAAGATCGCGGGCGCGATCGCGACATAGCCTTCACCGGCGAGACGGTCGCAGACCGCGCGGATGTGATGATTGACCCCGAAGATTTCCTGGATCACCACCACCGCCGCCTTCGGCGCGCCGGCGGGGTCGGCGCGGTAGCCGCCCAGTTGGAAACCATCCGAAGCTGTCAGTTTGATCTGTTGTCCCACGGGTCATCCCTTGGTTGAGAGTTGATCTTTCGAGCACGGTCGAGAAAGCGCCGCGGCGCGCCGCTATTGCCACATCCAGTTATGGCCCCAATCGCCTTTCCAGCCGGCCAGCCGGCCGCCGCGGAATTGCAGATAGAGCCGGTGACGGTGCGGAAACAGCCCGCTGCCGCCGATGTCGCGGAACGCCAGGAAGATCTCGTTGCCCGGGCGGCCCTTGATGTAAGCGAGCGGAACGCCGAGCGCGCGAGCGGCATCCCCGGCATCCATGCCGAAGGCCAGCGGCGTATTGTTCGATGACGTTTCGACGAACGGCGGCGGGAAGGGACCGCCAAACGGTGGAAGTCCTTGCGCATGGACGGCCGCCGGCATTCCTGCCAGCACCGCAACGAGGATGGCGGCGGCGATTGGCCTCATGACGCGGCCTTCGGCGTTGCCTTGGCGTCGAGGCTGCCGAGGAAGGGCAATACCGCGTCGATGAAGGCTTGCGGCTGGTCGATATTGACGGCGTGGCCGGCGGCGGGGATCACCACCTTCACGGCTCCCGGAATTTTGGCCGCCATGTAGTCGGAGGCGGCGAGGAACGGCGTGTCGTCGGCGCCGACCACGACCAGCGACGGCACCCTGATATCGGGCAGCGATTCGATGACGCGGGCGTCGCGCTGGGTCAGCATGCCGCGCGCGGCGCGCGCCAGTCCCGAGGCGTCGCGATGGCTCACCTCGGAGCGCTCGCGGCTGGCGGATTTCAGCACGGCGAGCCCCTCGCGCTCGAAGCGGTCCCCGGTCTCCCGCGCGCGCTGGTTCCAGGCCTCGCGGGCCTCGTCCTTCTTGAATCCGGGGCCGGTGTCGATGATCAGCAGCGCGCGCACCCGTTCCGGATGCGCGCGATAGAACGCCAACGACATATAGCCGCCGAGCGACAGCCCGCCGACGATGGCGCGGGGAGCGCCGACCTCGTCGAGCAGCGCGGCCATGTCGGCCACCGTCGCTGCTTCGCTGTAGGCGGAGGGATCGTCGGGATAGCCGGAGCGGCCATGACCGCGCATGTCCCACAACACCAGTTGGTGATTTTTCGACAGCGCCTCGATCTGGCCCTGCCACATCTCGCCGGTCGATGAATAGCCGTGGGTCAGCAACAGCGGCGGGCCGGAGCCGTGAACCTCGTAGTAGATGTCGATCCCGTCACGGCTGAGCTTTGGCATCGCGATTTCCTGATGAATTGCTGAATCTGGTCCGTGACCTTAGTCTAATATCCGGAATCATAAATGGGGATTTGCCTGCCGACCCCTCGAGACGGTGGCGATGGCGGCATGAGACACGGCGCCTCGCCGCTTGGCGTCGCCTGCGACAAATCAACCCGTCGGGCAAGATTTCGCTTTTACCGAAACCCGAAACACCGTTAAGACTCACGCCATCCTGTTCCTGAGGAAGGGGCGTTGGCCATCGTCACCGAACGTTGGGATGGGATGCGGTGGACGCTAAGGCATCGGGCGCGCGATGGATTGCAGGGCGGGATAAACTCCGTGAGCAATCTTCAGGACGCGCAGACGAGCGATGACGGAGCGTACGGCAAAATCGTGTGGACCTGGCGCCTCAGTGGTCGGCGTCAAGTCTCGCGGAGGCGCGAAAGCCCGACCGGGCTCGAGTGTCAGGTTCCGCGGGGCGACGGAGGCGAGAAGAATCCGATACTCCGGGGTGAGCGCGAGATAAGCCGTAAAGCCATTGCGCAGGGAATGTCGGATGCTCTCCGCTGCCCTGTATGCTCGTGTGCACCTCTTTCGCACAACTTCGCACACGAGACCGCGGGTGCAGCGCGCATCCGGCATTCCCTGCTCCCTCATTGGAGGGAGAACGAAAGCAAACCTCGGGCAGATCGTGCCGCGAGAGGGCAGACGCGTATCTGGTGGTTGAAGTGGATCGCAACTCCCAACGGTATTAGCTCCCAGTGCCAACCAAGGTCATCGAGATCGTTAAACTTTTAACGTTCGCACTGGCTCCGCATTCACGATGCCCATTAAGCCTGGAAGAACCACTCATGGGGTAGCCTCGGGTTGCAACTTCGCCGTCGCTTTACCGAGGATCCATGACAGTTCCAGTCCCTCAGTCTTCGCCCAGACGCCGGCTGCTGCTGGCGTCGGACCGGAACGATCAGAGCCGCGAACTGGCCGCCATTCTGCAGACGGTGAGCGAGGTCGATACCGTCGCGATGGCTGACCTGCCCGACGCGCCCAGCCAGTTCGCGGGCGTGGTGGTCGATATCAACCTGCGGTCGCCCGAAGCCGTCCAGCTGGTCCGCAACAAGCTGCGCTCGGAGCGCTACCGCGCGATGCCGCGGCTGTTCGTGCTCGCCGACGCGCTCCACCACGGCTCGATGCAGGCCTGGGCGCTCGGCGCCACCGACACCATCGCGCGGCCGTTCGATGCGCCGGCCATTCTGCAGCGCATCCGCGCGGCGTTTCCCGACAGCCATGGCTACGACGCCACCGATCGCGGCAAGGCCCTGAACCGGGGCGTCGAGGCCGCCCATGCGGTGATGGTCCGGATGTTCGAGAAACTTCCCCAGGGCGTTCCGCTGCAGTTCAGCGACATCGTGGCGGCCGAGCGCAAGATCATCAAGGCCATCGAGCATTCGTCACTGCGCGAATGGCTGACCACGGTCGGCTGCCACCACGTCGACACCTATCGCCATTGCCTGTTCGTCACCGGCTTTGCCGTCGCGTTCGCGCAGCACCTCGGCATGTGCGAGGACGATCAGCGCCGGCTGGCGCGGGCCGCCCTGCTGCACGATGTCGGCAAGGCCTTCGTTCCCGTCGCGATCCTCGACAAGCCGGGACCGCTGACATCGGAAGAAATGGCCGAAATACGCCGGCATCCGCGCCGCGGCTACGACGTGCTGGCGGCCCAGGGCGGCTTTCCGCCGGAAATGCTCGACGTGGTCCTGCACCATCACGAATTTCTCGACGGGACAGGCTATCCCGATGGGCTGCGCGGCAACCAGATCAGCGACATCGTGCGGCTGACGACGATCGTGGATATCTATGCCGCATTGGTGGAAAAGCGCGCCTACCGGCTGCAGCACACCCATGCCAGGGCGTTCGCGATGATGGAGGAGATGGGCGACAAACTCGACCCGCATCTGCTGCAGGCCTTCCGCCCGATCGCGTTCGGGTATCATTGAGCGGCTAACACCGTCATTCCGGGATGGTCCGAAGGACCAGACCCGGAATCTCGAGATTCCGGGTTCGGCTCTGCGAGCCGCCCCCGGAATGACACCTCACAGTGTCTCCTGGTCCAGCAGCTTCCGCAGTTCCGCCTTCGCCACCTTCTCCAGCGTCGAGCGCGGCATGTCGTCGACGAAGTGGATTTCGCGCGGCACCTTGAAATCGGCCAGCGCGCCGCGGCAGGCGGCCATCACGCTGTCGTGCAGGTTCTTGGGCGCGCCCGCGACGCCGGCGGCGGGAATGATGAACACCACCGGCACCTCGTCGAGCATCGGGTGCTTCTTCGCCACCACCGCGGCCTCGCGCACGCCCGGCACCACCGCGATCACCTGCTCGATCTCGGACGCCGCGACGTTCTCGCCGCCGACCTTCAGCATGTCCTTGGCTCGGTCGCCGAATTTGATGAAGCCGTGGTCCAGCAGCGTGACGCGGTCGCCGGTGATGAAATAGCCGTGCTCGTCGTAACTCTCCCGCGTCGCCTTCTCGTTGTGCAGGTACTCCTGAAACAGCGACAGTCCGGGAACGCCCTTGATCAGCAGGTTGCCGGTGTCGCCGACCGCGGTCGGCGCGCCGTCGTCACCGGTGATGCGGATGGCGTATTCCGCGGCGGCCCGGCCGATCGACATCGGGATATTGGGCTGGTCGACCTCGCCGACGATGCCGTGGGTGATGGTCTCGGTCATGCCCCACCACCCGATCATCTTGATGCCGAAGGCGGCGAACGGCGGCGGATCGTTGATCGCGGTGCCCCACAGCCGGAACTTGTGATTGCCGGGGATCTCGTGGTCGAGCAGCGCCTTCATGCAGAACGGGATCGTCGAGGTCCAGGTGCAGCCGTGCTGCAGCGCCACGCCCCAGAAACGGCTGGCGGAGAACCGCGGCTGGATCACGCAGGTGGCGCCGACCCACAGGCTCGCCAGCATCGAATAGGCCAGCGCATTGGTGTGGAACAGCGGCAGATAGGTCTGGTGCACGTCGCCGGCGTGCAGATCCTGGTGCGCGGCGTTGATCTTGGCGCCCCACAGCGCATTGGCGTGGGTCCACAGCACCGCCTTCGGGCGCGACGTGGTGCCGGAGGTGTATTGCACGCTGCAGGGGGCTTGCGGATCGGTGGCGCGGCGCGGCCGGTCGGCGCTCTCGGCGAACAGCGCTTCGAAACGGTCGCCGCGTTGCGGATTGAAGCCCTGCGCCGGTGCCGCGCCGGAATCGTGCGAAATCACCGCGAGCCAGCGCAAATTCCGGCAATGCGCCGCTACCATCTCGGCATAGGCCGGCTGGGTAATCGCGGCCACCGCGCCGCAATGACCGGCAAAATATTCCACTTCCGCCGGCGCCGAGCGGGTGTTGGTGGTCACCGCAATGGCGCCGAGCTCGACGCAGGCGAACCAGCTCAGCATGGCCTCGATGCAGTTGTCGAGATGGATCAAGACATACTCGCCGGGCTTGATGCCGCGCGCGGCAAGCCCGGCGGCCAGCGCGCCGACCCGCTCGTGAAACTCGCCATAGGTCCAGTTCCGCGCCGGCGCATCGAACGGCGCCCAGATCAGAAACGGATGGTCGCGCCGCGTCTCCGCCCGCATCCGCAGCAGCCACGGCACGTCGAGCCCCGCAAACGGCCCCACGATGCCGGGCGCGGCCTGAGAATTGTTCATTGGTCCTCCCGCGCAGCCTTTCCGGCTGCCTTCACGTGTTCTTGCTTGGAACCAGTTCTGCCATTGGATCGCGCGGCGGGCAAATCGCGCTTTGAGTCGTGTGTCATTCCGGGGCGATGCGAAGCAGCGAACCCTGGAGGAGATTCCGGGTTCGGCTCTGCGAGCCGCCCCGGAATGACGGTGAGTTACGCGCCATCCTCATACGACGAAATCTCGATCAGACTGCCGTCGGGATCCCGGCAATAGACCGATCGCAGCGTGCCGCGGGCGCCCTGTTTGGCGACCGGGCCCTCCTCGATCGCCACGCCATGCGCCTTCAGATGCGCCACCACCTCGTCCGGCGCGCTGGAGGTGAGAAAGCACAGATCGTCGCTCCCGGCGGCGACGTGGTCCGCGGTGAACCACTCGACCTTGTCGGCGTCGCGCGGCCGCACATTGATCTTCTGGTTCCCGAACCTGAGCGACGTTCTCGGCGTCTTGCCCGGACCCGGATCGAACACCTGGACCTCCATGCCGAGGATCGTTCGATACCATTCGGCGGAACGCGCCACATCGGCTACATTGATCACGATGTGATCGAGCGCGTCGACCATGACAGCCATGCGTCATCCTTTCGTCGGGGTTGAGGACGATCCGCCGCACTGGCCGTCGCCCGCATTGTTTGTTAAACGGCGGCCGTTATCAATTCAACAGATGCGGACCGTGCGATACGACGCGGCCGCCGGGAGAGAACTGAATGACCTCACGTCGTACCGCGATTTGCCTGATCGCCACGGGTATTTCGATCGGCATTTCGGCAATGGCATCGATCGGCACCGCCGCGGCGCAGAATTATCCGACCCGGCCGGTGAAATGGGTGGTCGGTTATCCGCCCGGCGGCGCCACCGATATCATCGCGCGGCTGATCGGCCAGCGGATGTCCGAGCGCCTTGGCCAGCAGTTCGTGATCGAAAACAAGCCCGGCGCCGGCAACAATATCGCCACCGAGTCCGTGATCAATGCGGAACCCGACGGCTACACGATCCTGCTGGTCAATCCCGCCAACTACATCAACGCCTCGCTCTACGCCAACCTGAAGTTCAACGTTGTGCGCGACCTTGCGCCGATCGCGGCATTCAATCGCGTGCCCAACGTCATGACGGTCGCCAAGGACGTGCCGGCCAACACGGTGGCGGAGTTCATCGCCTATGTGAAGGCCAATCCGGGCAAGGTGAATCTGGCGTCGTCGGGCAACGGCACCTCGGTGCATCTGTCGGGCGAAATGTTCATGATGATGTCTGGCGTCAAGATGCAGCACATTCCCTACCGGGGCGCTGCGCCCGCGCTCACCGACATGCTCGGCGGCCAGGTCCAGCTGATCTTCGACAACATGCCCTCGATCCTGCAGCATATCCGCGCCGGTTCCTTGCGCGCGCTGGCGGTAACCTCGACGGCGAAATCCCCGCTGTTGCCCGACGTGCCCGTTCTCGCCGACACCATTCCGGGCTACGAGGCGAGCGCGCTGTTCGGCGCGGCGGCGCCGAAGAACACGCCGAAGGAAATCATCGAGAAGCTGAACAAGGCGTTCAACGAAGTGCTCGCGGAACCCGCGATCAAGGCCAAGCTGATCGATCTCGGCGGCGAGCCGTTGCCGGGGCCGCCGGAAGCCTTCGGCAAGATGATCGTGGCCGAAACCGAAAAGTGGGAGAAGGTGGTCAAGGCCGCCGGCCTCAAGGTCGAGTGATCTGCATCACGGAACATTGCGGGCGTGATCTGGTTTTCTTGGCGGCGACGCAACCCAGACCAGGAGACCAGATCATGCGCAATGCAACAATGGCAGTGTTGGCCGTGCTGGCGGCAGGCGCCGCCACCATAGCCAGCCCGACGCCGGCCGCGGCTTACGATTACCCCTATTGTGCGCAGGGCAGGGGTGTCGGCATTCCCGGCGACTGCTCGTACCAGACCTATGCCCAATGCATGGCGAGCGCGTCGGGCCGCAACCTCTATTGCAACGTCAATCCGCGCGCGGCCTTGAATCAGCAGCCGCGGCGTGGACGGACCTACCGGAACAACTGAAACCGGTACTCGGCTTCCGCCGTCACCAGGCTCGTCCAGCGAGTCCTGATGACGGTGAATCGCCGGACCACCATCACTGTCCTCACGTCATCACTGGCGGGTGCTTGACCCGCGTATCATTGTGCCGATATATTAAACCTCATGGTTAAGCATAACGATGAGGTCCTGAACCGCACCTTCGCCGCGTTGGCGGACCCGACGCGGCGCGCGCTGCTGGCGCGGCTGGGCAGCCGGGACAGCATTTCGGTGAGCGAACTGGCGCAGCCGTTCGCGATGTCGCTGCCCGCGGTCATGAAACATCTCGACGTGCTGTCGGACGCAGGGCTAATCGCGCGCGAAAAGACCGGGCGCACCGTGGCGTGCCGGCTGACCGCCGATCCGATGGAGCAGGCGATGCAGTGGCTCAATCGCTACCAGCGCTTCTGGACCGAAAATCTCGACCGCCTCGCCGCATTCCTGGAGGAAGACACATGGCCACCTCATCAGCCGCTGCCGGCAATGCCGGTCTCGCCAGCCGGCCGAGCCTCACCCTCACGCGTCGTATCGATGCGGTCCCCGAAAAAGTCTACGCCGCGTGGACCGACCCGGAAAAAATAGCGCGCTGGTTCGGCCCCGCGCAGGTCAAGCCCGGCTCGGTGCGGGCGGATATCGATCTGCGCGTCGGCGGCCGCTACCGCATCAGCTTCGAAGCCGGGGACGGCGAATATTTTCAGGTCGACGGCGTCTATCGCGAGGTGACGCCGAACGCGCGGATTGCGTTCAGCTGGGCGTGGCACTCGACGCCGGAGCGGGAATCGCAGGTCACGGTGTCGCTGCAGCCGGATGGCGGCGGCACGCTGCTGACGCTGCACCATGAACAATTCTTCGACGAAGCCGCGCGTGACGGCCATGCGCGCGGATGGAGCGCGCTGTTCGACAAGCTGGAAGAATTTCTCGCGTGAAGAGCGCGGTTGGCGTGCGGATCGACCGGGTGCGGCTACGTGACCAGTACCGGCCCGCGGCGGTCCTGGCATCTTGTTGCCATAACTCAAGGATTCAGTTGCGCATTGCGGGCGCTCATCGGCTGCAGCTCGTCATGGCGAACAAGGAGAGGAAGAACCAATGTCCTATGTCGACGGCTTTATCGTTGCGGTCCCCAAGAAGAACATCGAGGCCTATCGCAAAATGTCCACCAAATGCGGCAAGGTCTGGCGCGAATACGGCGCGCTGGACTACCGCGAATGGGTCGCCGACGACGTCAAGCCCGGCAAGCTCACCTCGTTCCCGCGCGCGGTCAAGATGAAGCCCGGCGAGACCGTGGTGTTCTCCTGGATCACCTACAAGTCGCGCGCCCAGCGCGACAAGATCAACGCCAAGGTGATGGCCGATCCGCGACTCAAGAACATGATGGACGCGATGGACTCGAAGTCGGCTCCGTTCGATGGCAAGCGGATGATCTATGGCGGCTTCGAAAGCCTGGTCAAAGTCTGAAACCGCGTACCGTCGCGCGGAATTCAAGTCTGCGGATAACTGCCCGGCTGCGCTGGACGAGCGTGCCGGGCGCGAGCTAATTTGTCTGAACGACTGCGTAAAAGAACAAGAACCGTTGCGGTCCAGGGCGTTCGCGTGAGCTTGCAGGTTGCCATTCTGAAGGTCTTGGCCAGTCACGACAGCGGCCGGGCCACGCTCGCTTCCCTCAAGAGAGACATCGCGGTTCTCTCGGCCAGCGGCGCGGAATGGAGCGCGCGGATCAAACGTCTTGCCGCCCGGGTTGCCGCGATCGACATTTTCGGCTGCGGTTACGTGCTGCGCGACGCCGAGGGATGGCAAATCACTGCAGCCGGCCGGGAGTTTCTCGACGCGCTTGAAGCCGTCACCCAGGATAACCAGCCGCCGGTTCCGGTCCGGCGTTCGGCCGATGTCCCCGAGGCGTCCGTCCGACCGGAAGGCGCCCTGATCGTGATCGGCCACCGGTTCAAGAGCCGGATCGGACGTCACCGCGAAGCGGCCCCGCGCAATCCCAGGGCGATTTAGGCGGCCGGCCCCGCCTGTTCCCCGGCGATGGCGCGATCGATGGCGTCGATCAGGACCTGGGTCTCGAGGAATTTGAGCCGCGCCCGCTCGGCCTTGTCGCGGTCGAACGGGGCGGCCAGCGTCTTGGCGAAGGCATCGCGGTCGTCGGCCATGCGCTGGCGCGCCTTCTTCAGCGTCTCAATTCGCTCGCTCATGGAGCTTTCTCTTTCGGTTAATCGCGCCGGATCGTTCAATCCTGGATCCTGTTTATCGTCTCTGATCGTTTCGAACGCGTTACCATCGCCGCGGTCGCGTTGCACGATCCATGCGGCGACCGGCCCGGGCGATCGCGTCAAAAGCCCGGGCTTTCTGCACAACATGAGAAGCTGGTGCGGGAAGGTCTGACAGGCTGCCGGGGATTGACTGCGGTCCGTGGCGCCGGGTAGGGACGTGACCAACACGGTATGTGCAGATCGATGGCAGGCGAGATGATCCTTTATTCCGCGTCGTTGAGCATGTTCGGTGCGAAGGTGCAGATCGCCCTGATCGAGAAGGATATCGATCACCGACTGGTCATGGTGCCGTACGATCGCGATCGCGGATACGAGCCGCGACATCCCGAGGTGCTGCGGGTCAATCCGAAGCGCCAGGTGCCGATATTGATCGACGGCGACGTCGAGCTTTTCGACTCGACGCAGATCTTCGAATACCTGGAGGACGTACGGCCGGCGCCGCCGCTGTGGCCCCGCGAACCCGCGGCCCGGGCCACCGCGCGTCAACTCGAGCTGAAGTCCGATGAGGTTTACTTCCCGCATGTCGTCCGGTTGATGGGATTGCAGGACAGGCCCGACGATCCGTCAGCGGTCGCCGCCCGCGACGGCGCGTCACGCTATTACGCGGAGATGGAGGCGCGCCTGGTTGATCGCGAATGGCTCGCCGGCGACTACACTTTCGCAGACATTGCATTCTACATGGCAGCTCTGTTCGGCGAACGCATGGGCGCGGTGCTGGGGCCGGAAACGCCGAAGCTGCTGGCTTGGCGCGAGCGCATGACCTCGCGTCCATCCGTCATGCCGGTTGTGTCCACGATGGCGGGCTACCTGTCGAGCCAGCGGCGGCCGGTGCCGGGATGGCTTGCCGCGACCGCCAGATAGCAGGGACCACCGCCGGACGATCGCGCCGATCATCGTCTCGTCAGGCCGAGCCGGTAGCTCCAGTGAAAGATAAACTGACGAAGCAAATAGGGCGCGATGGCGCGGGATATTTCGATCTGGCTGGGCAGGTGTCCCAGATGCCTCAAGCGAAGGATTTGCATCTCCTTTCGCCCGAGTTCGTAGTTCCTGGTGGTCTTCTGTTCGTCATGCACACGAAAGCAGGCGAGAAACCTGCGCATCCGCGCGAATTTGAATCCGGCGGCCTGCGCTCGCAACATGAAGTCCCAGTCCAGCGCATACTGAAAGTTGACGTCGATCGGTCCGACGGCGTCCCATACGCGGCGCCGCCAGAACATGGTTTCCTGTGGCACATATCCGGCATAGCGAAGCGCCTCGTCGCTATGCGCTGGCAAGATGGCGCGCCCGATTTCAGAGCCGCCATAATCGATGAAAATGCGGTGCCCGTAGACGATGTCGATATCAGGTCTCTCCGCGAAGAAATTGGCTACGCAGGCCAGCGCTCCCGGCAGCAGGGTGTCGTCACTGTTGAGATAGGCCATGATCTCGCAGTCGACGCCCGCGAAGCCGCGGTTGATCGCGTCGGCCTGCCCCTGGTCCGGCGCGCTTTGCCAGCTGATCCTGTCGTTGTAGCTCTTCAGGATCTCGACGCTGCCGTCCTCGGAGCCGCCGTCCTGCACATGATAGAACAGCGCCGGGTAATTCTGCCCGAGGATGCTGTCGATGGTCGCTGCCAGGAATGGTGCGTGATTGAAGCTTGGCGTCACGATGGCGATGGCGGGCACGCGACCGGGCAGGGCTGGCGGACCCGGAAAGGAACGCAGATTGAGCCTGCGGGGCGTATGCTGTTCGAATGTCCACATCGGCGGACGCAGCCAGGACCGGCGAAGATGGGCGCGAGACCTTGCGTAGGCCTCCTGCAACTGGCTCTGACTCTTCTCAAGGCCGTCCAGTCGCTCCTCGATTGCCCTCAGGCGTTCGAGTAACTCGCGCGAAAACTCGTCGTCCATTTGGTCACAATCTGGCAAACTGCTGAAGAAGGCACCGGCAATTGCCGAAAACAAACTGTTCAGGTGCCCAAGCTACGCCCGATGGCGGCCCGGCGCAAATCCGACGGGCATTCTGGCATCTATCATCGACTGGGTAACATGGCAATTCGACCTGTGGTCCGTTGCAGCCATCCAGGAGAGCAGGGACGGAGGTGTCTTCGACCGTCCGGTTGACCATCGATCAGGCAGCCTCGATGCGGGCGATGGCGCAGATTTGGTCATTGCCGAAGTACCGTCGCTGACGCCGACCGGTACGGATCGTCGGGTGCGTCGTTTGACGCGATTTCGCCGCTGCAGTATATTCTGCCAGCTACAGTAATGTCCGTTTCCGGACCCGAGGACCGCAATGTGACAGCCGCTTACAA
This sequence comes from Bradyrhizobium sp., assembly GCF_030697065.1. Taxonomy (GTDB): domain Bacteria; phylum Pseudomonadota; class Alphaproteobacteria; order Rhizobiales; family Xanthobacteraceae; genus Bradyrhizobium. The sequence goes on along the minus strand of NZ_JAUYQU010000140.1, from coordinate 32,669 downwards.
GATCCTCGAGGCTCAGATTTCACACAACAGGTTCGATGACGAAATCATCGCCGTTAACCTCGGAACGGGATCCTATTTCAGCTTTCACGATACGGCCGCCGAGCTGTGGAGCCTGCTGGAAAAAGGTCCGGCAACCGCGGAATCGCTGAGCGCGGCATTCGCCGATGCGCCACCAGGCGCCAGCCAGGAAATCAACTTGTTCCTGGCGCGCCTGCATGACGAAGGTTTGCTGACGCAGACCGCCGAGGAGCCGGTGCGGCTCACGTCGGCGCAAGCCTATGCAACGCCGGTGGTCGAAGAGTTTGACGAGTTGCGCGAGCTTCTGCTTGCGGACATCGTGCATGATACCGATGAGGCTGGTTGGCCGCATCTGATCACGACATAAGGCAAACAATTGTTCGCAGGTGATGTGAATACGCCGCGGACATCGCCGGTTTCAAGCGATCAGGCCGATCGGCTGCTGGATTATGTGCGATCGATTACACCCGCCGTGCGCTGCAGTTACGAGATTGGAGCGCAGCATATCGCGGTCCACTATCTTTCCGAAAAGCTCTACTCCCGACTGCATCCATCGCTGGCGCACCTTGCTGCCGCGTTTGACAGTCCTGCCGAACTGACGATCATTGCGCAGGTCAGTGAATCGCCGCCAATCCAGCTTACAAATGATGAATGGACGGCCGCGGGTCAGCGCTGGTCGCAATCCGATACCTCGCCGGACGCGCCTTCGGCGAACTTCACTCCCGGCGATGGCGGGCGCCTCGACCTGATCGCGCCGGCCCGGCGCATTGCATTGTCGTCGTTCCGGAACGTCACCCTCATTCCAGCCTGGGACATGGCAACGCCTTTTCGCGATCTCCTGCATCGATGGTTCAGGGAGCATGATGGCCATCTGATCCATGGCGCCGTCGTCGCGGACGGGCGATCCGCAGTGGCGCTGGCCGGAACCTACCGGGCGGGCAAGTCCAGCACGGCCTTCGCGTGCCTGCACCATTCCGCCCTCGAGTGCCTTGGCGACGATGTCTTTCTGGCGCGCAAGCTCGGCGGCGAGTGGCATGCCTTCAGCCTGTACAACGCCTGCAAGCTGCTGCCCCATGACGTGGAGCGCTTCACGCAAAACCTTGCGCCACTCGACGATTCAGTCCGCGGCGACGGCAAGCCGACATTCTATCTCCATCCGGCGTTTGCCGGCCGGTTGCCGCGGCAGCGTCGGCTGGCTGCAATCCTGCTCCCGCGCATCACCGGAAAGTCGGAGACGACCTTCTCGCCGGCCAAGCCCGGGGAAACCTGGCGTGCGCTGGTGCCGTCGACCCTGGCTCTCACGCCGGCCAGCCCGGAAGGCATCAAGTGGCTGACGACCCTTGCCCGCCACATGCCGTCCTGGTGGCTCAACATTGGCACGCATCGAGAGGCAATCCCGCCTCGTATCGCCGAACTGATCCTTCTCGCCGGGCAGACAGGCTCGACGGTGCAGGCACATCCGGTTCCTCACGCATCATGATATCGATCAGCGTCGTCATCCCCGCCTGGAACGCCGGTCGCTTTATTGGCGACGCCATCGACAGCGTTCTGTCCCAGTCGGCGGCGCCTGACGAGATCATCGTCGTCGACGATGGCTCCACGGACCACACGTCCGACTGCGTCGGTAAGTTCGGCACGCGCGTCACGTTGATTGCGCAGCCCAATGCGGGGGTTGCGGCGGCGCGCAATCGCGGCCTCGCCGCGGCGCATGGCGAAGCCATTGCCCTGCTGGACGCCGACGATTTGATGGCGCCCCGGCGTCTCGAACAACAGCGCGCGGTGCTGGAGCATGATCCCCGTTGCGCCATTGCATTGGGCAAACAGCTGACTTTCCGTACGGAGCAGGAACGTCTTGCTCTCGACAGCAGCACGGTCGATCACTCCGCCGTCCGACCGGGCTATGTGCCGAGCGCTGCGATGATGCGTGCCAGCGTGTTCGATCTGGTCGGTCCCTTCGACGCTGCGCTGCGCATCGGCGACTTTCTCGACTGGATCACGAGGGCGCAATCGCGCGGCGCGCCCATTCAGCAGATGGAACAGGTCGTCGTTTACCGGAGGCTTCACGAAGCCAGTCTCTCCCGATCTGCCGGCACTCAATATGCCAACCTCGTGCACAGGCTGCGCAGGACCGGCAAGACGAAATGAACGCGCAGTCGGGTCAGGACCGTTTTCGTCCCGTCTGGCCTCATGGCGTGTGGCCGAACGCCAATCAGGAATTGCTGATCAAGGCCTCCTTGCTCGACGATGGCGGCGCGGCGCGGGCCGCCTTTCGCGACTGGAGCCGGGCCGATGATCTGTTCTTCGTCGACAACGGTCTCAACCTGTTCCTGATGCTGCTCTACGAGCGCCTCAAACACTGGGGAGAGACCTATCGCGATCACGACCGGCTGCGCGGCGTCGTGCGCCACGCATGGGTCATGCATCAGAGATTTCGCCGGGATATCCGCGAGATCGGGAGCACGCTCAGTTCGGCCGGAATCGATATCATGCTGCTCAAGGGAGCCGCCCTCAATGTGAATGCCTATCCCGATGCCAATCGGCTGATGTCGGATGTCGATATCGCGGTCCCCCGCAGCCAGTTGAGCCAGGCGATCAAGGCGCTGACGAGCACGGGCTGGAGAGCGAACTTCCACAATCTCGACCTGCTGCCGATGGCCACTCATGCCTGTCAGTTCTATCGTGGCGACAGCCAGATCGATCTTCACTGGGAATTCTTCCACGGCCGTCCTCTCGATCCGTCGATCATGGCTGACATCTGGCAGTCGGCGCGAACCATCGCGCTCGACGGTATCCATTATCGTTTGCTGTCCCCCGAATGCAGCCTGATTCATACATGCGAGCACGGCTTGCGCTATAATCCGACGCCACCGATGCGCTGGCTTGCGGATGCCTTCTTCCAGATCAGGTATGGAGGCGCGCTGGACTGGCATGTGCTTCAGGCGCTTGCCGCGCGTCTCGGCCTGTCGCAGCACGTCGGTCTTACGCTGGAGTATCTCGCCGGCAAGCTGCAGCAACCGGAAGCGATCGCTGCCCTGCAAAGCGTTCCGCGCTGGGATAGCACGATGTCGTCCCGTGCCGAACTGGCGCTTGAGGTTCGGCGCACGCCCGGCTGTCATCCATTCTGGCGCGAGCTGCCATCCCATATTCCGTCGTATCTGCGTGTTCGGCGCCGATTTCGCGGTCTGCGCCTTGCCGACTACATCCGTGCCGTCAACAATTTTGAGGGACCGCTGGCTCCCACGCTCCACCGCCTCACGCGACTTCAGCTTCGCGCGGTCCAGGAAGGGATCAAGGCCCGATACCGCAAGCTCGCGCGATGGTGGCGAGGCGACAGGACCACGTCCGAGCTCTCGCTGTTTCAGGAGACCGGCTGGGTCGGCTGGTTTCCGCCGGAGGATGTTTCGGACGGCTTTCTTCGCTGGTCGGAACCGCACGCATCCTTCCTGGCGCCGGTCTCCCCGCAACACGGGGTGCTCGCGTTGAAGGTGCAGGAGGTCCGGCCGCTCGACGCCGGGTTCCTCGAGCGCTTCCGTGTCCGGCTCAATCGCACGCTGATTCCCGGGAACTCGATCCGGGTTGACGGAACGACCATCATCGTGCCCCTCCCGCTCGCTGCGCGCGTCGACCGGGAGGAGCAGCGCATCGAACTCGTATGCGATCCTTGGTTTGCCCCCGGCGATCCGCGTCCGCTCGGAATTGCCGTTCTGAGCGTCACCCTGCGATGCGACCAGCCATGAACCATTCGCAGCCGCGCGGCACGATCCGGATCGGCGAACAGGAGGTGTTCGGTCATCACCGGTCGGGTTGGGCGATCGCCATCGATGCGCTGCGGCCGGAGCATTCCGATGCGGGCGTCCTGTTTGATGGCTTTCTCGACAGGACTTTCAGCCGGGAACTGAACCCGCGCTACCAGCAGGATCTTCCGTTCACGCGTCCCTGGACCGGCTTCTTCCACAATCCCCATTCCTTGCCGGCATGGTTTCCCGACGGACCGAGGATCGAGCATGTGGTGGCATCGGACAGGTTCCAGCAAAGCCTTCCGCATTGCCTGGGGCTCTTCACGTTGTCGGACGATCTGGCCGGATTCCTGCGCGCGCGGGTCGGCGTCGCGGTGTCGGCACTGGTTCATCCAACCGAGATCCCGTCCGCCCTGTTCGATTTCGAATCGTTCCTCGCCAATGCCGACAAGAAAATCATCTCCATCGGCTGGTGGCTGCGCCGGACATTGTCGATCCAGTATCTTCCGCTCGATACGACGTCGCCTTACCGCAAGATACGCCTGAAACTCGGCGACGCGCTTCTCGACAAGACCCAGAAGGGGCTGTCGCGACTTGAGTTCGTTCATGAATGGCGCAACCGGAAGCTCGACGGCAGGCACCGCGACAACACGATCGAAAACAGCTATCTGCCGCCCTCCGAATACGATGACTGGCTCACCCGCAACATCGTGTTTCTCGACCTGCTTTGCGCCAGTGCGAACAACGCCGTCATCGAATGCATCGCGCGTGGAACGCCGCTGCTCGTCAACCCGCTTCCCGCCGTCGTCGAGTATCTCGGTGCGGACTACCCATTCTACTTCCGTTCACTCGAGGAAGCGGCCGACAAGGCATGCCAGTTCGATCTGGTGCTGAAAGCCCACCGCCATCTGATGGCCAATCCGATGCGCCAGCGGCTGGCGCCGGACGCGTTCCTGCACAGCTTCCGGCAATCGGCGGTCTATCAGCGTCTTCTGGACGCGCGGCAAGCTTCAAGCGAGAAATAGCGCCCGTCCCCGGGAAGCGGCATGCCGTTCGGGGGGCTGTCCGCGGCATCGGAAGGGGTAATGGCGCACCCGACACGATTCGAACGTGTGACCTTTGCCTTCGGAGGGCAACGCTCTATCCAGCTGAGCTACGGGTGCGTGAGAGCTCATTTAGCCGATTGGCGGGGCAGGGGCAACGGCCCTGAAAAGAGCATTAAATCAGCTGTTTGGGTGGAGCAGGGCTCCGAAGGCAAAGGTCACGCGTTCGAATCGTGTCGGGTGCGCCCAGGATGGACGTGCCGAGAGCGCCATCAGAACCTGCTTGAAGCAAACGGCGCGTCATGACGGCAGGTCAGCCCGCGCGGTGCTTGCGCCACATCTGCCGCGCTGCAAACAACACGAAAATCCAGCACAATGCGGCGCCTGCCGCGAAGACGATGCGGCCGATGGTGGAATCCCCGCTTCGCTGCGACGTTATTCCGCCTGCCGAGATTGTGGTCTTGATCTCGCCTGTTCCGACGGCGGCCCACGTCGCAACAAGGGCGAGTAGAATGATGATTCCCAGCGACGTCGCATCCTTGGCGATGCGCAGCGGTCGCGGTGAGGTCTCCGGCAGGCTGCCGTTGCGCCGCAGGGTCGCGCCAGGAGCGTTCAGGACAAACGAAAGCCCGGCCAGGACGAACGCCATTCCCGCGCAGCCGACCACCCACAACGGCGCCTTCAACTTCGACGGATCCGGCGTAATGATGCCGGCCCACATCAGGACGAACGGCATCCCCATGCCGATGAAAACGAGGCCGAACGCAAGGGCGGCGAACGTGCCGTGTCTGCCGGGCGGCGTCTGGTTCGCCGGGGGCTGTTGACTGTCGTTCATGGTCTGTCGGAGCCCGAATTCCGGCAAATGCTGTGTGGTCCATCTAAGCTGATCGCCCGGGCAGGGGCAACGGGCCGCCGGGGCTTTGGGAAGGGAAGCAGGCCGAAACGGGAAAAGGTCAGGGATCGCGGCCCTGCAGCGCTCCTGCGCCGAATCCGGAAGCGGGGGATCTTCCCGATTGCTCCTCCCGGGAGCAAGTTCAGCTTCCCAGCCGGTCGATAAGTGCTAGCCTTCACGGACTCATGGCCATCGAAGGGGGCGCCTCATGTATCAAAAAGTTCTGCTCGCCTATGACGGCTCGATCGAGGGACGGCGCGCGTTGCGGGAAGGTGCGAAGCTTGCGCAATTGTGCGGCGCGGAGGTCTTCCTGCTCGCGGTGGTGGAAAACGCCCCCGCGCTTGCGACCCTGGAGGGCGGCGTCGGGATCTCGATGGACGAGCAGATTTCGGCCTACAAGGCGATCCTGGCCGAGGGCGTCGAGCGGCTCAGGGCCGTTGGATTCTCACCGACGGCACGGCTGGGCATGGGCGCGCCTGCACAGCAGATCGCCGCGGTCGCGGAAGAGATCGGCGCGAATCTGGTCGTGGTGGGCCATCGGCCCTCCGGGCCGCTGGCGCGATGGTGGTTTGGCTCGGTCGGCACCTATCTCACCGATCAGCTTCGTTGCAGTGTCCTGATCGCCCAGACCGAGATCGGCGACGATCAGTTCGCCCGGATGCTGACGACGCCTGAGGCATAGCCCCGCATTGGTGCCCGGTCGTGCTGCGCCGCCTCCGGGGGGCTGCCGTCTTTCGCGGGCGCAGCAAATCCTAAATCGCTCGCCGTGACGGCGGGCCGGCGATACATTGGCGCCAACGAGAACCGGGATGGCCGATGGATGGGCTGAGCTCGACATTTGCAGGGGGAAACGTGTCCGACGATTTCGCGCTGTTCAGAACGCTCAGTTCCGAACAGCGGCGGATCGCCGTTCGCGCCATGGTCCGCCGCGATCTGGTGCGCGGGCAGTTGCTGGTGGGGCAGGGCGAGCCTTCGGACGCCCTGTTCATCGTGCTGCATGGCGCGCTCGCGGTCCGCAAATCGGGCGATGCCGCGCCGATCGCCGAGCTTCGCGCCGGCGAACTGGTCGGCGAGATCGGCTTCTTCGCCAATGTGCCGCGCACCGCCGATGTGATCGCGATCCGCGACACCAGCGTGCTGGTGCTGACGCGCGCGGCCTATCACCAACTGGCCGAGCACACCCCGGCGATCCTCGAGGCGGTGCTCGCGGCGCTGGCGCTGCGCTTCGCCCGGGAAACGTCGCGCATCACCCCGATCCGCGCTTCGCCGACGGCGCGAACGGTGGCGCTGATCCAGGGCGGCCATGAAACCATCCCGCCGGCGTTCGATCGCCGCCTGCGCGCCGGACTTGCGGCCACCAATGCCGAGATCGTCGATCCCGCCCGCCTCGAGGCCATGTTTCCCGGCCGGGCGCTGGATTCGGCTGACGTCACCGCCTGGCTCAACAGGATCGAGCAGACCGCGCCGCTGGTGGTCTATCTCGGCGGCAGCGAAGATTCGATCTGGACCCGCAAGGCCATTCGCCAGGCCGACATGGTCGTGTTTGTGACGCATGGCAAGGCGCCGGTCGCCGGCGTGCTGACCGAGGTCGAGAGCTTCGCCTGCAGGATTCATCCCGCCTCGGCGCGCCGCCTGGTCCGCGTTCACGAACGGCGCAGCGGCGAGGTCAGCGGCACTGCGGCCTGGCTCACGCGTCTGCCCTGCTTCATGAATCACCATGTCGCGCTCCAGGACCAGGCCGATATCGACAGCCTGATCCGCTTCATGTCCGGGCGCGCGCTCGGTTTCGTCGCGGCCGGCGGCGGCGCCTTCGGCTCCGCGCATGTCGGTATCTACAAGGCATTTCGCGAGCGCGGCGTCGTGTTCGATATCTTCGTCGGCACCAGCGTCGGCTCGGCGATGGCGGCGGGCTTCGCCAAGAATCACGAGGCCGATCATCTCGAGCGCGGCACCCATGAAATCTTCGTCAGGAGCCGCAGCTTCCGGCGGCCGACCTGGCCGCGCTATGCCCTGCTCGATCACAAGGCGTTCGATCGCGCGCTGGCGGATCAATATGGCGATCAATGCCGGATCGAGGATTGCTGGCGGCCGTTCGCGGCGGTCGCGACCAATCTGTCCACCCATAATCTCGAATTGATCCGCTCGGGGCTGCTGTGGCAAGCGGTACGCGCCTCCAGCGCGATCCCTGGACTGCTGCCGCCGTTCTATACGCCTGACGGCGCGATGCTGGTCGATGGCTGCCTGATCGACAATGTGCCGCTGGCACAGATGCACCAGCTGAAGAGCGGCCCCAATCTGGTGGTGCATTTCGGCGATCCCGCCGAGGAGATGTTCGACGTCGACTACGCCGAACTGCCCGGGCGGTTCGAACTCGTTCTGGCGATGCTGACGCCGTTCCGCAAGAAGCTGTTGCCCGCGGCGCCGAGCGCGGTCAACGTGCTGTGGCGAAGCCTGGTGGCGCATCAGCGCTACGATACGCTGCCGACCGCGCCGCACGATCATGTGATGCGGCCGCCGTTTTCGCCCGACATCGGCGTCACCGAGTTCGAACGCCATACCGAGATCTTCGATGCGTCCTATCTCTGGGCGCGCGAAGCCATCGCCACGCTAGAGGCGGAGGGCAATCCTGCGATGGAAGCCATCCTCGCCACCGCAAGTCCGGCAACCGATCGATGACGCCGGTCTGCCATGCTGTCGGCGCTGTTCCGGTATAACCGGGCGTCACGACCGCCACTCAGCCGATGATGATTGCATGAGTTCTTCCAACATCGAACCACTGGCCCGCGAGATGGCCGAGCGGATCTGCCGCCGCAGCGGCATGGCGGAGGCCGATGTCCCGCGCTGGGTCGATCTGCACTGGCCCTGCGCCGCCGCGATGCTGGAGACCGGCGTGATGGATGAGAGCGGCGAATGGGTCGAGGACAAGGACGTCCGTTTGGGCCTGGAGGCCTATCGCGAGCGGCTCAAGGGACCGACGTGAAATAGTCATGGCTGCGCGCCATGGCTCAGGCTGCGGAGCCGCCGTCACCGAAGCGTCGCCGGTAGGCATCGATATAGGCCCGCACCGCGGGCTTGAGATGCCGGCGCGTCAGCCTGATCAGGTCGTCGCGGCGCGAATTCCGCAGCGCCTTGATCATGGCGATATGATCGCGGCGGGAGTCGTTCAGCGCCTCCGGCTTGGCGTGCGCATAGGACCGGATGCCTGAGACCTTCTGCGCCAGATATTCGATGGTTTCGATCAGGCTGGTGTTGCCGCACAGGCCGAACAAGGCGCGATGAAACCGGACATTGCTGTGGAACACCTCCAGCAGGTCGCCGGCGTCGACGGCCATGCCGTGCTCGTGCTGGATCGCCTCAAGCCTGGCGAGATCCGCGTCCGGCACCGGAAACGGCAGGATGCGCACCGCCATCACCTCGAGTTCCTCGCGCACGTCGTAGATCTCCGCCACCTCGCGCGGCTTCAGATCGCGCACGATGGCGCCGCGGTTCGGGATCCGCTCGACGATTCCCATCTTCTCCAGTTCGAACAGTGCGAGCCGGACGTCGCCGCGATGGGTATCGAAAGCCGTGCACAGGTCCTGCTCGACCAGCCGCTCGCGCGGATGCCGCCGGCCGAGCACGATGTCTTCCTCGAGCTTTCGCACGATCAGGTCGGCGATCGATGGCTCGCGCGGCTGGGGGCCGGCCACCGCGGGTGACATGCCTGCAGAGGCCGCCGCGTCCCTGCGGGACGGCGGCTTTCTGGAAATTCGAGCGGTCGCCATCGCCGCAGCCTGCCATTCTCCCAAATAGTATACAATCTAAAAAACTATCTTGTGTGCAACATCGCCGCGGTCGATACTGCCGCGGCCGGGCACCTGTCCGGCGAACCATCAGTCCGCAAAAGCGGCGACAGCAGGGGAGGAATTCAATGTCCGTTTCACGGTATCTGCCGCTTGCGCGCGGCATTCTGCTCGGCGCCGCGCTGGCGATGGCCTCGACCGCAGCCTTGGCGCAAAAGCGCGAGTTCTCGTTCGCCTACGACCAGCCCAAGAACAGCGGTTACGGCATCGGCGCCGAAATGTTCAACAAGAAGCTGGGCGAACTCAGCAAGGGCACGCTGTCGATCAATCAATATCCCGGCGCCCAGCTCGGCACCGAGGCGCAGACGCTGCAAAAGGTGCAGACCGGCGACATCGACTTCGTGATGCTGTCGACCGCCAACGCCTCGACCGCACAGCCGGAATCCGGCGTATTCTCGATCCACTTCATCTTCCGTGACGAAGCCCACGCCATCAAGGTCCTCGGCGATCCCGCCGTGATCGCAGCGATGAAGGAGCTGTACGCGGCCAAGATGAAGGGGGCGCATATGCTCGGGTTGGGGTCGCAGGGCCTGCGGCACATGTACGGCAAGAAGGCGGTGGAGAAGGTCGCCGATATCAAGGGTCTCAAGGTTCGCGTCCAGGCCACCGTCACGGAAGATACGCTGTTTCCGGCCTACGGCGCCCAGGTGGTGCATATGCCGTTCGGCGAGGTCTACACCTCGCTGCAGACCGGCGTCGTCGACATGGCCGAAAACGGCATCAACAACTATCTCGTCAACAAGCATTACGAGCCGGCGCCGGTGCTCTCGCTCACCGAGCACGAAGCCAACAATGCCGCGCTGTTCGTCAGCGACAAAGTGTGGAGCAGCCTCACCGACGAGCAGAAGAAATGGGTGCAGGCCGCCGCCGACGAGGTCAGCCGCAACGAGCCCGCCGCCGCCTTCAAGCTTGAGCACGAAGCGCTGGCGAAGCTGCAGAAGATCGGCGTCAAGGTCGTCAAGAACGTCGACAAATCGGGCTTCGCCGAAATCAGCAAGCCGATCCAGGACAAGCTGGCGTCGGACCTCGGCCCGAACGCCGTGAAGGTCCTCGGCATGGTGCGCAACGTCAAATAGGCGGCGCGCTCACGAAGCGGGGAGGGAGAAGCTCTCCGCTTCGCGGCGCCCGACATCCGGATTCGAGAATAGACTATGCGCGCATTCAAGAGCCTCGTCCTGGAGGAGCAGCGGTACCTGAAATGGCGCGCGCTCGACTGGCTCGAACAGGTCCTGATGATTCTGTGCGGCGTCGCCATTACCGGCTTCTCCGTGCTAGTAATGTGTGACGTCGTCACCCGCACCATCGGTCATCCCTGGCTCTGGCTCCAGGAGGCGACCATGACCTTCTTCATCTACGGCATCTTCATCGGCGTCGGCGCGGCGACGCGGCGCAACGACCACCTCTATCTCGCCGTGCTGGCGGAGTCGCTGACCGGCAACAGGCGGCTGTTCTTCGAGATGTTCAACCGGCTGGTCGTGCTCGGCGTCGCGCTGTGCATGGTCTATTTCGGCTATCTGAACTTTCTCGACGGCTTCAAGAGCCTTCGCATGCCCTCGATGACGCCGCTGTCCAGCCTGTATGCGGCGATTCCCCTGTGCGGTGTGCTGGTCTCCATTTTCATCGTCGAGCAGATGGTCAACGGCTGGAAGCACGGCTTCGCCGGCACGACGCCCACCGACGAGAAGAGGAAGGCGCTGTGACCACCAATGGCGGACTCATCTTCCTGATGGGATTTCTGTTCCTGTTCCTCGGCTATATGGGCGTGCCGGTGGCATTCGCCCTGATCGCGTCGGTGCTGGTGGTGACGGCGTTCACCCCGGTCAGCCTCGCCTCGATGATGGCGCAGCTCTTCAACGGCATGGACACCGAAGCGCTGCTGGCGATACCGTTCTTCCTGCTGGTCGGCGATCTCATGACGTCGGCCAACGTCACCTCCCGCATGATCACGCTGTCGCAGACGCTGGTCGGACATTTGCGTGGCGGTCTGGCGCAGGTGGTGACGATCTTCAGCATGTTCTTCGCCGGCATTTCCGGCTCGTCCGCCGCCGACGTCGCCATCCTGTCGCGCACCCTGGCGCCGGAGATGAAGCGGGAAGGCTACGACCTCGCCTTCACGGCAGCGCTGATCGCCGCCGCCTCGACCATGGCCAACCTGATTCCGCCCAGCATCATGGCCGTGGTGTATGGCGCGACCGGCAATGTTTCGATCGGCGGACTATTCCTTGCCGGCGTGGTACCCGGCGTGTTCGTCGGCATCGGGCTGATGATCTACAGCCACTTCTTCGGCCCGGTCGGCCTCAAGCACAAGCGGGCGACATTCGGCAAATTCGCGATCGCCACCAGGCAGGCGGCTATACCGCTGATGATTCCGTTCATCATCATGGGCGGCATCCTGACCGGGCACTTCACGCCGACCGAGGCCGGTATCATCGCGGTGGCCTACATCCTGTTCGTCGCGATTCCGCTGCTCAATCCGGGTCATATCAGGTATCTGCCGCGCGACATGGCGCTGACCGGATTGCTCTATTCCATTCCGCTCATCACCATCGGCGCCGCATCGATGTTCGGCTGGATGCTGGCCTATCTGCGCGGGCCGGCGGTCGTGTCGGGCTGGATATCGTCGGCGGCCGGCGGCGATCCCTTCATGATCATGCTGCTGCTGGTCGTGCTGTTCATCATCGTCGGCGACTTCATCGACGCGATCCCTGCCATCATCATCTTCATGCCGATCATTTCCGACCTCACCCAGAGCACCGACATCAACCCGGTGCACATGGGCGTCGTCATCATCGTCACGCTGGCGTTCGGGCTGATCACGCCGCCTTACGGCCTGGCGCTGCTGATGGCGTCGAAATTCGTCGGGGTGCGCTTTGGCAAGGCGATGCTGGCGTCGCTTCCGATCTACTTCGTGTTCCTGGGTGCGATCGCGTTCTGCATCTTCTTTCCCGAAGTAGTGCTGTGGCTGCCCAAGCAATTGCTGCCGGAATCGGTCGGTTGCTTCAAGAATCCGAGCGGCGTCGGCTATATCTGCCCCTGAACCGCTACGTATCCGATTGTTCCGCGGGACCCAGGCTGTAAACTGCTCCTTGAGAAAACTGCGCGGCGAAGCCGCCTTCAGGGAGAAACTGCATGCGTCCGCTCGAATTCGGCTGGTACCTGCCCACGCACGGCGACACCACGGCCTATGGCCTTCCGGAGGCGCAGGTGCCGGGATCGCCCGAATTGTGCGACCGCGTGGTGCAGGCCGCCGAGGCCGCGGGCTTTGAGTATCTGCTCATCCCGGTCGGCTCGGTGTGCTGGGAGGCCTGGATCACCGGCGCCTTCATGGCGGCGCGTTCGTCCAGGATAAAGCCGCTGATCGCGGCCCGGCCCGGCTATATCAATCCAGTGCTGCTGGCCAAGATGATCTCGACTTTCGACCATTTGTCGGGCGGACGCATCTGCATCAACCTGATTGCCGGCCAGAACGAGAGCGAGGTCGAGGGCGAGGGCGTGCGCTACGGCAAGGAGGAGCGCTATGCGCTGATGGAGGAGGAGGTCTCGATCCTGAAAGCGCTGTGGACCACCCGTGGCCCGCTGCATTTCGACGGCAAGTTTCATAATTTGTCCGGCGCGCATATAAGGCCGCGCCCGCTGCAGCAGCCATTTCCGAAATTCTATCTCGGCGGCGGTTCGCGGCCGGCCTGGGAAATGTCGGCGAAGCATTCCGACGTGCACCTGTTTTGGGGCGACCTGCCGGAACGCATCGCCGCCAATATCGCCGAGATCAGGGAGATGGCGCGGGCCCATGGCCGCGAGAAGGCCATCGGCTTCGGCATGCGGCTGCAGGTGATCTGTCGCGAAGACGAAGCGGACGCGTGGGAGGCCGCCGACGTGCTGGTGCGCAATGCCACCGAGCGTCAGAAGCAGGAGATGAAGACGCTCTACAACAAATCGGAGGCCAACCGGCGGGTGCAGGAACTCGCCCGCGAGCACGGCGATCTGCTGATGCCGCATCTGTGGACCGGCATCACCAAGGTGCGGCCCGGCGCCGGCATCGCGGTGGTCGGCAATCCCGCGCAATGCGCCGACACCTTGCAGCAATTCATCGACGCCGGCTGCCATTCGTTTTGCCTGTCGGGCTATCTGCACGACGAGGAAGCCGAGCGCTTTGGCCGGCTGATCCGCCCCATTCTGGCCGAGAACAATCGCGGCCGGCTGGCGGCGTAGCTAGGCCGGCACGATCACCTTGCCGATCGGCCAGAGCGCGATGCCGGCGAGTTTGATGTGCGCCCAGGCGAAGGGAATGCCGATAATGGTCACCGCCAGGATGACCGCGGTGACGAGGTGGCCGAGGGCGAGCCACCAGCCTGCCAGCACCAGCCAGATCAAATTGCCGATCATGCCGAGCGGGCCGGTGCCGATATCGGGCTCACCGGTGACCTCGTCGCGGCGCACCGCCCGGGAGCCGAACGGCAGCAGGGTATAGACCGCGATATTGAACGCGGCCCTTGCCCAGGGCAGGCCGATGATGGTGATGGCCATGATGACGGCGGCGATGATCCAGCCAAAGGCCATCCACGCGCCGCCGAGCAGAATCCAGAAAATGTTCAGAAGGATGGAAACAGGTTGCATGCGGTTGCTTCGAAGCTGGAGGAGCCGACATTCGCAGAGACTATGATAATCTGCCGGACAATCATATGAATTTGCGGTCAATCCGCGATCTGGACCTCGCCTTCGATTTCCACCGGTATCCCGAACGGCAATTCGGCCATGCCCACGGCGCTGCGGGCATGGGCGCCGGCCTCCGGCCCCCATAATTCGAGGATGAGGTCGGAGAAACCGTTGATGACGGCGGGTTGCCGGACGAAGCCGGGCGCGGAGTTGACCATGCCGAAAATCCGCACCCAATGCGAAATGCGGTCGAGCTCGCCGGGCGCGCGCTTGAGAGAGCCCAGCATCGACAGCGCCGTAAGCCTTGCGGCCGCATAGCCCTGCTCGAGGGTCAGCTCGGCTCCGACCTTCCCGAGCGGCCCGGCGATCTGGCCGTCCGAACTCTGCGGCCCGTGCCCTGCGATCACCGCACGGTTTCCGATTTGTCGGACATTGACGAAGGGCAGCACGACGCCGGGCGGCGGCGTGAAGGCCGGCGGCAGGATCAGTCCGAGGACGGCGAGGCGGGATTCGATGTTGGCCATGGCGGGATCATTAGCATCGCGGCAAGTAAAGTCTTAGCGGAAAATCCGGCGTCTCTTCGTCCCACAACGCGACAGCGACGGATGTCAGCACGCCGGTTCGAGGTGTGAGGCGGGCTCGGGGCTGATCGGCAAATCCAGCAGGGCCCGAAGCAGCGCCTGCGAGTTGAGCACGGCGAACGTCTGATGCGTATTCAGAAACCGCAGCGCCTCCTCCAGGCTTTCGGCGTCCTCGATCTTCGCCCGGGCGATCGCAAGATGCGGATTGACCTGCCCCCGGATGCGCTTGCCGGCGGGCAGGTTGTTCAGATGCGCTTCCAGCAGGTCAGAATCGTTGCGCAGTTCCAGTACCGGACAACCGATCGTGTCCAGCGAGGCCGCCGCCAGTTGGTTGGCGCGGACCAGAACCTGCGGCGGTGTGGTCTGCTCGGGCGTGGCAAACAGAAGCGGAGGGCGGCCGTTTCCGACTGAAGATCGCGACGACAGCAGCGCGACCGGAATGGCCAGCAGAAGGCCGACAATGACCGGTGTCATCCACAACAACAACGGCAGCGAAACCGCATAGGCGGCGATGGCCATGATGACTCCGACCAGCGTTGGCAGCGCATATCTGCGCACCGTCTCGCCGCGCGGCACGCCGCCATCGTCGCGGCGCTGGACCTGCCAGCCGGCATCGCGCCCCAGCAGAATCTCGCCGACGGCGGTGGATTGAAAGATCATCATCACCGGCGCAATCAGGCTGGACAGCAAGGTTTCGATCAGGATGCCGGCCAGCGCTGCGAAACCGCCGCCAAAGCGCTTTCGGGTCTCGCGCTGCGACAGCAGCAGCACGAAGGCCAGCAGCTTGGGCACGATCAGCAATCCCATGGTGCCGAGGAAGACCCAGGCGGCGAGCACGGGATCCTGTGCCGGCCATTGCGGAAACAGCGAAAATCCCTTCGGGAAATATTCGGGCCGGACGAATTGCGCCTGCAGTGAAATCAGGATTCCCAGAGCCAGAAAGATCAGCCAGAGCGGGGCGGTCAGATACGACCCGATGCCGGTGAGGAGATGAAGCCGCGACACCCAGTGCAGGCCGCGCGCCGGAAGAACAGCCAGGTGCTGCAGGTTGCCCTGGCACCATCGCCGGTCGCGCGCCGCGAAATCCAGCAGCGACGGCGGACATTCCTCGAAACTGCCGCCGAGCGCCGGCGCCATATGGATGGCCCACCCCGCGCGCCGCATCAGTGCCGCCTCGATGAAATCGTGGCTGAGGATATGGCCGCCGAACGGCTTGCGTCCGCCCAATTCGGGAAGGCCTGCATCCTGTGCGAAGGCGCGCACCCGGATGATGGCGTTGTGCCCCCAGTAATTGCCTTCCGAGCCGTGCCACCACGCGATCCCGGCGGCGATCAGCGGGCCGTAGAGCCTGCCGGCAAACTGCTGCAACCGCGCGAACAGGGTTGTTGCATTGACCACGATCGGCAGGGTCTGAATCAGGGCGACGTTGGGATGCCTTTCCATGGCGCCGGCGAGCCGAATGATGGTGTCGCCGGTCATCAGGCTGTCGGCGTCGAGAATGATCATGTGATCATAGCCGCCGCCGAAACGCTTGATCCAGTCCTCGATATTGCCGGACTTCCGCGCGGTGTTCTCCGGACGATGACGATAGAACAGCCCGTCGGCGCCGACGTCGCGGCGAAGCTGCAGGAAGCATTTCTCCTCCGCGATCCAGATCGCGGGGTTGGTGGTGTCGCTCAGCAGATACCAGTCGAACTGCGACGCGCATCCGGTTTCCCCGACCGACTCATGGATCGCCCGCAGCCGCGCCATGATCCGATAGGGGTCCTCGTTATAGGTCGGCAGCAGCATCGCATTGCGGCTGCGGACCTGCGGGAGCGGCGCGTCGGGATCGATCCCCAGCGCATCCTGCTTCCGGAGAAGCAGCACGAAGAAACCCGCCAGCGTGGACATGAACGAAAATGCGATCCACGCGAACAGCAGAACGAACAGAACCAGCACCATCGCTTCCAGCGTGGTGATGCCTCCTACCTGCAACACCTGGTACATTTCGTAGCAGCCGCCGAGCGTCAGCGCCACGGTGCCGATGAAGATGTAGGCGCGCCGGAGCGCGAACGACGGCCCGGAATCTGCCGCGCCCACGGCTCTGTCGAAATTCCGCAACGCCTGCGTCGACATTTCGAGAGTCGATTCCGGCGGCAGGAACTCAACCCGCTCGCCGCCGCCGGGGGCTCGCTTGGGAAATGTCAGGGTGTCCATCGATAAACCCAGACCTCGGAGATCGCGTCATTGTCCTGCATCAAGGACGCGCGAATCTCGACGGGAGCCTTGCTGACAGGAATCTCGAAACTCAGGCGCCAGCCGCCCGTCGCCGGGTTCGGCTGGGTTACGATGTTCTGAACCTTGACGTTTTCGGCGGTGACGACGCCGCGGATCTTCTTCGGGTCCACGCGTTTCAGTTTCTCGCCGACCAGATCGAGCACGAAAAGCTTGGTACCTTCGCCGCGCGCGCCGATGCCGCTGCGCGAGAAACGCGCGAGCGAGGTGGACTTGGGATTGTCCGGTCCCCAGTGCAGCCGATAGGTGTAGGTGTGCTCACCCTTGGCTGCCAGCGGCCGCTTGGGGAGCCAGAAGGCGGCGATATTGTCATGGACTTCCTCCCTGGTCGGAATTTCGATCAGTTGCACCGCGCCTTCGCCCCAGTCGCCGATCGGTTCCGCCCACAGGCTCGGCCGCCGTTCGAAGCCGGATTCGATGTCCTGATACGCTGCAAAATCCTTTTGCCGCTGCATCAGGCCGAAACCGCGGGGATTGAGGTCGGAAAACATGCTGATCTGCAGGTCGCGCGGATTATGCAGCGGGCGCCACAATTCTTCGTCCCTGCCGTTGAGAATGGCGAGGCCGTCGGAATCGTGCACCGCGGGACGGAAATCATCGACGTCGATCCGGTCGTTGGGTCCGAAGAAGAACATGCTGGTCATTGGCGCCAGTCCGACATGGTCGAGGCTCACCCTCGGATAGATGGCCATCTCGACGTCGAAGACGGTGGTCTCGCCCGGCCGTATCGTGAAGCGGTAAGCAGCGGCCGCACTCTCGCCATCCAGCAAGGCGTGCACGACGATGGAAGTCGCATTGGCGGCCGGCTTTTCGATCCAGAACGCCTTGAATTGAGGAAATTCCTCGCCCTTGGCCTGGCCGGTGTTGATCGACAGCCCGCGCGCGGAGAGACCATACTGTTCCCCCTTTGCCACCGCGCGGAAATAGCTCGCGCCGAGGAATACGCAGACTTCGTCATAATAATCCGCGCTGTTGAGCGGGGCGTGAAGGCGAAAGCCCCCGAAACCGAGATCGACGCCCGGTTGGGGAGGAGGCGTATCGCCGAACGAGAACTGGTCGGGCTGATAAATCACCCTGGTC
Organism: Bradyrhizobium sp.; assembly: GCF_030697065.1. Lineage (GTDB taxonomy): Bacteria > Pseudomonadota > Alphaproteobacteria > Rhizobiales > Xanthobacteraceae > Bradyrhizobium. The sequence continues at coordinate 14,546 of NZ_JAUYQU010000140.1, read as the reverse complement.
GCCTGGCCGTTGGCGACTTCATAAATATCCACCCGGTTCGAATAGAGAAACCCCCGATGAAAAAACTGAACCTGGAACGGGAGTTTTTCATCGCGCCACAGCGCGCGGTCCGGCAGGAAGCGGATGGCGCGATAACGGTCGTAGTCGAGATCCTTCAGATGGTCCGGCAGCTTGCTGTCCGGCGCCTTGAAGGGCTTGCTGGCGGAATCACGTGCCATCTGCCGCACGCTGGACCGCTCGAAGGGGACGGCCTGGGCGTTTGCGGGTGTGACAAGCCCCCGCGCCGACGACGCCAGCAACGGCAACGCAACTGACACTTGCAGAAAATCCCGACGGTTCACTGAGCCTCCACGGACACGACGCTTGCAACGGAAGGAAACGCCGTTGGCTGCATCGGGTTCCGTGGTCGGAACTGAGACTCCGCTGCTATTTCAGGCAGTCGCCGCCGCGTCGCACGGGCCGAACAGCTGCCTGACCTCCGGTCCGGGCTTTGCGGCGCTGAACAGATAACCCTGCATCTGGGTGCAGCCGAGCGCGCGAAGCAGCTTCTTCTGCTCTTGCGTCTCGACGCCCTCGGCGGTCGTCGTCATGTTGCGGGAAGCGGCGATGTTCACCACGGCCTGCACGATCGCCGACGATCCGTTGACTTCCGTGATGTCGCTGATGAAGCAACTGTCGATCTTGATCTTGTCGAACGGAAAGCGCTTCAGGTAGCTCAGGGAGGAGAAACCGGTTCCGAAATCGTCCAGCGCGATGCGAACCCCGATGTCGCGCAACTGATGCAGGATCGCGAGCGCGGTCTCGTCGTCGCGGATCAGCACCGCCTCGGTGATTTCGATTTCCAGCCGATTGGCCCGCAGGCCGGAGTTCTCCAGCGCGTTGACGATCTTCAGCGCCAGCGTCGGGCACTTCAATTGAACGGGCGATACGTTGACGGCGATTCGAATATGATCCGGCCAGGCCGTCGCTTCGGTACAGGCGGTCCGCAACACCCATTCGCCAAGTTCGACGATCAGGCCGGTATCCTCCGCCACGGGGATGAATTCGGCGGGCGAGATCATGCCGCGTTCGGGATGGCGCCAGCGCAGCAGGGCCTCGCAACCCGTCACCTCGTCGCTGACAAGGTCGACCAGCGGCTGGTAGTGGATTTCAAAACCGCCATCCACCAGCGCCTGGCGCAGGTCCTGCTCCATGGCGAGCCGCGCCTTGGCGCAGGCATCCATCGCCGGCTCGAAGAATCGGTGTGTCCGGCGTCCTCCGGCCTTGGCGCCATACATCGCGAGGTCGGCGTTCTTGATCAACTGATCCAGATCGGTGCCGTCCTGGGGCGCCAGCGCAATGCCGATACTGGCGTCGGTGGAGAGCTGGTGACCGAGGCATTGATAGGGTTGCCGGATCGCCTCATGAATGCGCGTGACGAATTCCACGACATCGCGGACGCTGCCGATGCCGGTCTGGATCACCGCGAATTCGTCGCCGCCCAGCCGCGCGATCAGATCGGATTCGCCGAGACAGTTCCGGATGCGGCCAGCCACCGCCATCAGCAGCTCATCGCCGACATGGTGTCCGAGCGAGTCGTTGATGCCCTTGAATTCGTCGATATCGATATAAAGCAGGGCGAACTGCTCGCCGTGGCGCGTTCGCTGCAGTTCGCGCTCCATCTGGTCGCGGAACAGCACCCGGTTCGGCAGGTCGGTCAAGGCGTCGTAATGGGCGAGATGCGCGATCCTCTCGTCGGCGCGCCGACGCTCGGTGACGTCGTCGACGACGTTGATCAGGTACCGGGTATCGCCGGTCTGGTCCGGAATCCCGATGCGCTTTGACGTGATGAATCGCTGGCCCTGTATTTGCGACGCGCGGACGTCCAGGAACAGGCCGTCTGGGCTGGTCATGGCCTTCTCGTCATCCGCGGTGAGGTTGTCCGCGACCTCACCGGGAAACAGATCGAATGCGGTCTTGCCGACGATCTCGTCGCGGGGCATCCCGAACTGGGTCTCCGCCACCCGATTGGCCAGCACGTAGCGGCCATCGCGCAGGTCCTTGACCGTGATCTGCGTCGGGATGTGGTCGATGATCTGGCGCAGAAAGGCATAATTGCGGTCGCGCTCCTGCTCGAGGTTCCGGCGCTCCGTGATGTCTTCGATCGTGGCGACCCATCCGCCCTGCGCCAGCGGCTTGTTGACGATCTGATACGAGCGCCCGCCGCTGTCCATGGTCATATGCGTGACCTTGCCCTGCGCAACGTTGCGCATGATGGCGGAACAGAATTCGTCGACGTCGCCGTCGTAGGATCCGGTGTCCTGACGATGCTGGATCAGGTCGCGAAAATGGCAACCCGGTCTGACGATGTCGGTCGACAGCCCGTACATGTCGATGTAGCGCCGGTTGCAGAGGATGATGCGCGCCGACGCGTCATACAGCACGAGGCCTTGCGTCATGTTGTTCAGGGCGGTGTCGAGCTGCTGTTTCTGCAGCTTCAGCCGCTGCCGCGATTCCTGGTTTTGGCGGGTCACCTGCCGGATGATCAGAAACAGCACGAACGCGATCACCAGCGCGGTCAGCGCCGCTGCGGCAATCGTGAATCTGGTTTGCGCCTCCCAGTTGGCCAGCGCCGCCGAGACGGTCGTGGTCGCGACGATCACCATCGGGAAACGGCTCAAGGGTGCCGCTGAACCAAGCCGATTCATGGCATCGACAGGGCTCTGGATGCGGAGGGTTTGCCGGCCTCCTTCATTCAATACTTTGCTGAGGAGCGGCGCGCCCCTGAATATTTGCCCGATCATCGTTTCGACATGGGGATGACGCGCCAGCATGGTTCCATCGCGGTGAAACATGGAAATCGCGGCACCTTTGCCGAGCGCGACCGATGCGAAAAATCGCTCGAAATGCCGGGATTCGATTCGCCGCGCCATCACGCCGAGGAAAACCCCGTTCGGGCCGCTCAGCCGATGGGCGATGACCGTGGACCAGTCGCCGGTCATAAGGTTGCGAGCCGGATCGGCGACGGCCATCTTCGACTCGGCGTCCGCCTTGAAGTTCTTGAAAAACGTCCGATCGGCGATGCTGATGGCCGGTAGCGGCCAGGTTCCCGACGAGTTGATCAGCTTGCCGTCCGCATCGAATATGCCGACGTCACCGATATAGGACAAGCCGCCGACCTTGGATTTCAGGATCAGGTGGGCGTCATGGCTCGACATCCAGGTCCGGAACGTTTCCGCCGAGGCGATCTCTGAAAATTTCATCCTGGCGATCACGTCGCTGGCAATGATCTCGGTGTCTTCGAACTGCTGGTCGAAGTGGCGGGTCAGCAGCAGCACGGTGTTGTCGAGTTCGCGCTCACTGTTGGTGAGGGCCCGTTCACGAAATTCGCCGACCATCACCATGGTGCCGACGACGATCGCCGCGACCAGGAGGCCGCCGCACAGGATCAGCGAGAAGATAGGCCCTCGGCTCGACGTGAGGATGCGACGCGAGCCGATTGCCTCGGCAAAACTGCCCCACACGCCGGAAGCCAACTTGCGCATTCCCCTCTCCCTGAAGGGAAATGCATACAATGCACAAATGGCAGCCCCGTTAGGAAATCCGGTTACTTAAGGTTTAATGACGCGTCCAGCCCGTCGAAATAAGGCTGGTGCGACCGTCCTCACGACTGTTGCGTGGAGATTCGAGCCGTCGCGTCGCGCCGGCGGGGAAGAAACGGGACGGCCGCCTCACCGGCGATAGCGCTCGGCGCGCGCATAGGCCGGGCGGCTCTCCTGCGGCGGGCGGCTCGAAAGGCTGGCGCGCGCCTCGCTGGCGACGGGTATCGCCGGCCGCAGTTCTTCCAGAAAGATCGGCCGCGAGAAGTAGTAACCCTGCGCATAGCGGATCTTGGTGGCGGCCTGCAGATAGGCGAGTTCCTCGAAAGTCTCGATGCCCTCGGCGATCATGGTCATGCCGAGCGCCTCGCTCAGCGATTCGATCGCCCGCAGGATGCCCTGGCTGCGCGGACGCTTGTGAATATCGGTGATGAACGAGCGGTCGATCTTGATTTCGTCGGCGGTGATGTCAGCCAGCGCCGACAGGGACGAGTAGCCGGTGCCGAAATCGTCGATCGAAATCCGCACCCCCAGTCGCCGGAACATCGGCAGGATCTCGTCCTGGAAATGGCTCTTGGTGACGAAGGCGTCCTCCGTCACCTCGATCATGAAGCGCTCGGGATAGCCGGTGGTCTCCAGCGCCAGCGCAAACGTCCGCATGAATTCGAGGTTGCAGGCCTGCTTGGCGGCGACGTTGATGCTGATCGAGGCGCCGGAACCGAAAGTCTCGTTGATCAGATCGATCGACTTGACGATTTCAGCCAGCACCAGATGCGTGAGCTCGTCAATCAGTCCGAGTTCGACCGCAAGATTGACGAAAGTTCCGGGGGCCTGAATGACACCTTCGTCGTCCCGCAGCCGCACCAGAGCCTCGATGCCCTTGATGTCCTGGGTCCGGATGTCGACCTTGGTCTGGAAGGCGCAGCAGAAGCGCTTCTCCAGGATAGCGAGCCGCAGCGACTGCTCGACCTTCATTCGCGCCAGCGCCTCGCGCTCCATGCTGGAGTCGAAGAAGGCCGCGGAGCCCTTGCCGTCGTTCTTGACGCGGTACATCGCGATATCGGCGTTCTGGCGCAGCAGGTCGTAGCTGCGGCCGTGTTCGGGAAAAAGGCTGATCCCGATCGAGGTCGAAGCGAAGATTTCCGATCCGTCGATGAAGTACGGAGCCCTCAGCCGCTCCAGCGTGAACCGGATGTATTCCGCCACCTCCTGCTCGCTCTGGATCGGATTGAGCAGCAGCAGGAATTCATCGCCGCTGATCCGCGACAGCATGTCGGAATCGCGCAGGTCCATCCCCAGCCGCCGGGCGACTTCGACCAGCAGCGCGTCCCCGATCGGATGACCGTAATAGTCGTTGATGTGCTTGAAATTGTCGATGTCGAGAAACGCCAGCGCGAACTTTCCCTGCGGCGGGTCGCGGTGCAAAAGGCTGTTGGCGCGGTGCTCGATCACGCCCCGGTTCGGCAGGCCGGTCAGTTCGTCGTAGTAAGCCGACCGGAACAGGTGATCCTCCAGCGCCTTTTGTTCGCTGATGTCGGCGGAGCTCGACAGCAGCAGATTGCGATCCGCGATTCGAACCGGCCGGTGAGTGGTGAGAAACACCCGTCTGGCGCGGTCGCTGCTGACGCATTCTTCCGAAATCGCCTGGCTGCCGCTGCGCAGCAGCTCGATGCCGGTCTTGCGGCGCTGATCCAGTTCCTTCGAGGCAGGTGCTCCCGTTTCGCTGCCGGCCATCCCGAGTTGGGTCGCGGCGGCGTCGTTCACCAGCAGGAAGCGGCCCTGCTCGTCCTGAACCGTCACGCCGGTCGGAAGCATTCTGAGCACATCCCTCAGGATGCTCAATTCGTTAGCGAGAGCGAACGCGCTATCGCTGTCGGTCGCGGCGATCCGCAGGTCGTGTTGGGTCGGGCTTTGCATGCGACCGACTTTGACGGAAGCTCTTGTAGTTTTGGTTAAGTGGAACTCAAAAAGTCGGTATCAGTTGTGCGAGTCTGGCGTTCAAACAGACTCCGCCTCGATCGTCATTAACAGAACTCTAATGCGATTTCGCAATGCAGGTCGTCGGCAAATACAGGCGCCCGATGCTCTGAAAAGAGGCGCTCAGCTCGCGGGAATACGGCACTGCATCGTGCAGTGAACCCCGGTCTTCAGGAAGGCAATCTCGGTCTTGCCGTCGAACGAAGTGAGCGCCGATTTCAACAGCTTGGTGCCAAAGCCTGCCGCCCCGACGCTTTCGATCGGAGGCCCCTCGGTCTCGTCCCAGGTGATGATGAGCCGGTCGCCGGTCACCGTCCACGACACCTGCAAGAGCCCGCGGGGGGAGGAAAACGCGCCGTACTTGCCGGCGTTGGTGGCGAGTTCGTGGAATACCAGAGCCAGGCTCACCGCCAGCTTGTCGGGAAGAAACAGCGGATTTCCGTTCAGGTTGAACCGTACATGACCGTATGGTCCGAGTTCGGAGACCAGCAGATCCTTGATGTCGCAACCCAGCCCATCGACGCTGGCGATCAGGTCATCGGTCCGGGACAGCGCCCGCAGCCGCTGATCGACGCCGGCCCAGATTTCCGGCCGATCATGCAGCACCTGGTGCAGAACGGCGTGAATGGTCGATAATTTGTTCTTCAGCCGGTGCTGCAGCTCCCCGACGATGAGCTTGCGATATTCCTCTTCCCGGATAAGCCGCTTCGAAATCTCCCGCTGCTGCGAGGCGATCGCCCGGTAGTGCTCGACGCCCCATATCGTCAGCCCGCAGACGACCAGATAGGCGGCCAGCAGCGCCAGCCTGGCAGAATCGGCCGTAGCCTCGCTGAAATTTACCGTCATTCCAAGCGCGCCGCCGGCCAGCGCGGTCGCGATCCCGAGCCGGAAGCCGCCGAACGCGGTGGCGAAGACCACGGCCGGAAAGTAGGGGGTGAAGAATACATCCGGCCGGACCAGGGAAAGGCCCCACCGCGCCGCTGTCGACAGCGCGAGGCATCCGGACGCAAATCCGATGCCCAGAAGCGGCGACGGCTGGGATATTCCGCGCCAGCCCAGCCGGAATTCGTCGATCAATTTCACCATGACTGACATCAGCCGATCAGCGAATCCAAAATAAGGCCGAGCATAGCGGAAATTCCGCGGTCCAGGCCGAAATCGGTGTCAGCCGCACCTACGCGATAAAGCATGGCTTGCCTGGTTCCGGCGGGTCGGTGATAAATCCAGCATCAAGATCAATCATGAGGGGGAGAGCGACATGGGACGGCTGGACGGCAAGGTCGCGGTGATCACAGGGGCGACGAGCGGGATCGGCCTCCGCACCGCGGAGATATTCGTCGCCGAAGGCGCCAAAATCGTCATCGCCGGACGCCGCGCGCCGGAAGGCGAGGCGCTGGCCAGGAAACTCGGCGCCAGCTGCATCTTCCGCCAGACCGACGTCACCGTCGAGGAGCAGATGCGCGCGCTGATCGCGCTTTCGGTGGAAAAATTCGGCCGTATCGACTGCCTCTTCAACAATGCCGGCGGCCCGGCGCAGACCGGCGGCATCGAAGACCTCGAGGTCGACCGCTTCGACGCCGCAATGGCGACGCTGGTGCGCAGTGTGATGCTCGGTATGAAACACGCCGCTCCCCATATGCGCCGCCAGGGTTCCGGCAGCATCATCAACAATGGCAGCATCGCCGGTCGGCTCGCCGGCTTCTCGTCGTCGGTGGTCTATGGCGCGGCCAAGGCCGCCGTCATCCACCTCACCAAATGCGTGGCGATGGAGCTCGGCGAATCCGGCATCCGGGTCAACTCGATATCGCCGGGCGCGATCGCCACCGGCATTATCGGCAAGGCGCTCGGCCTCCCGGTCGAGGCGGCGGAAAGGACTCCCGACATCATGCGCGAAGTCTACAAGACGGCGCAGCCGATCCCGCGCGCCGGCCTGCCGGAGGATATCGCCCACGCCGCGGTGTTCCTCGCCAGCGACGAATCCAGTTTCATCAATGGCCATGATCTGGTGATCGACGGCGCCATCACCGGCGGCCGCAACTGGACCCAGCAGCAGCAGGGCTATGTGGCGCTGCGTAAGGCGTTCGGCCAGGAAGTAGACTAATTCGTCATTCCGGGGCGATGCGAAGCATCGAACCCGGAATCTCGAGATTCCGGGTTCGCGCTCACGCGCGCCCCGGAATGACAGGAGAGCCAGCCGGAGAGTCATCCATGTCCGCAACATTCAATACGTCGTTCGCGCGACCCGAAGCCCGTCCGTTTCACCTGGCCGTCATCGCCGGCCTCGCTTGCGCCTTCGTGATCGGCAAGGCCTTGCCGTCGACGATGGACGCCATCGCGGCGGTCGTCGCGCCGCTATGCGTCAGCAGCGCGCCAACAGGTTCCTCGCTCGACACCGTCGAGCCGATCGGCTCCTACGCGCTGCCCAACGTGCCGGGCAAGCGAGTCACCATTGTGCGGGTGTTCTATGGCCCCGGCGGATTCACCCGCGCGCACCGCCATGCGGGCTCGGTCACCGCCTATGTCACCAAGGGCGAGATCCGCTCCCAGCTCGGCGGCGGACCGGTCGAGACCTTCAAGGTCGGTCAGTCATTCTTCGAGCCGCCGGGCGCCACCCATCTGGTCTCGGCCAACGCCAGCAACACCGAGCCCGCCGAACTGATCGCGGTGTTCGTGGCCGACGAAGGCGCGCAGCTCACGACGTTCATTGAATAGAATTACCGCAGGCGGCCGGCCGGGTCGTGTATGGTTTCGTCCAGGCAACGCGGGGTGCGGGCGGTATGGACGCAAGGCTTGAACGAAGACTGCAGCTGTTCGCGATCATTGTCGTTGCCAGCGTCGTCGCGTCCGTCGCCTTCTCCCTCGCGCGCGGCTTTACTTCCCTTGCGGGAATAGCGGTGGGAGTCTCTTACGGAGTACTCCTCACGGTCCCGATCGCGGGCATCGCCCTGTTCGTCCTGCAAGGACCGATGCGGCCGTGGCTCGGCGGCCTTTCGTTCACCGCCGGATTGCTGGTGCGGAGTGCGATCTTCGCGGCCATTATCGTCCCCACCCTGTTCTTTCAACTTGGCAGCGTCATCGCCGGCGTTCCCGTCGATCCAGCCCACAAGGGATTCTGGATCAATATCGTCTTCGCCGTTGTGTTCGTGATTCTAGCCAATCTCATCGTCGGCATCGCCAACATTATCGGGCCGCGCGCGTTCCTGAATTTCGTCACCGGACGATATCACGCCCCGATCGAGGAAAACCGTTTCGTTCTTTTCGTCGACATTGCTGGATCGACGGGGCTGGCCGAGCGACTCGGCGGCGTCGGCATCCATCGCCTGCTCGACCGGACGTTTCGCCTTCTCACCCTTGCCGTCGTCGACTATCGCGGCGAGGTGCTCAACTATGTCGGTGACGAGGTGATTGTGACCTGGCGGGAAGGCGCGGGAGCGATCGACTGCCGTCCGCTCCGCTGCTTCATCGCGATGCGCGATGAACTGGCGCGCGCATCCGGTCAGCTGGAACGCGAATTCGGAGCGGTGCCGCGGATTCGCGGCAGCCTGCATTACGGGCCGGTGATTATCGGAGAGATCGGCGACGTCAAGCGCGCCATCGTTTTCAACGGCGACGTGATGAATACCGCCGCGCGGCTGGAGGAGCTCAGCCGCAATGTCGATGGCGGCTTTCTGGCGTCCCGCGCGGCGATGGAGAGGTTCGACTCGCCGCCGCCGTTTGCGGTTCGCGATCTCGGGCGCCTGCCGATTCGCGGACGCATCGATGGCATCGACGTGGTCGGCATCGGTGCTCCGGCACTCGCCTGATCCTGACCTGGTTGGCTCACGTCATCGGCTTCAGCGTCACCCGCAATCCGTCGCGCGGTTTCGGGATCGGCCACATCTGCCAGTCCGGGGTGTAGCCGGGCTCCAGCGAGACCTCAAGATTCTGCAGGAAGTGCCGCGCGAAGCATTTCGCCTGCATATAGGCGAAGTGCAGTCCGATGCACATATGCGCGCCGCCGCCGAACGGCACCCAGGCGAAGCGGTGGCGGCCGCGCTGCGCTTCCTCGGTGAAGCGCATCGGATCGAAGGTGTCGGGATCGGGCCAGATCTCGGGCATGTGGTGGGTGAACAGCGGGTTGACGCCGAGCATGGCGCCGGCCGGAATCGCATAGCCCTTGAAGGTGAAGTCGCGCACCGCGCGCCGCGGCATCGACGGCACCGGCGGCTTCATCCTCAACGCTTCCTTGAAGGCCATCTCGGTCAGCTTCATGGCCTCGAGATTGTCGATGCTGGTCGGCTCGCCGGCGGCGACGCCCAATGCGGATATCTCGTTGCGCAGCCTGTCCTGCCATTGCGGATTGGCGGCAAGGGCGCCGATGAACGATGTCAGCGAGGAAGTCAGCGTGTCGTGCGCGGCCATCATCAGGAAGCTCATGTGGTCGACGATATCCTGCGTCGACAAGAGCGCGCCGTCCTCGTGGGTGGCGTGGCACAGTTGCGAGAACAGGTCGTCGCCGCCGCCTCTGGCGCGGCGGATCGGAATCTGTTCGGAGAAATAGGCGACGATGCGCTTGCGGCCGTTGACGCCGCGCGCCATCGCCGTGCCGGGCAGCGGCTTGCGGATCACGGCGACCGAGGCCGCCACCATGTCGACGAAGGCGCCGGTAATATCGTCGACCTCGGGCCCGATGTCGGCGCCGAGGAACGAGGTCGCGGCGAGGTCCAGCGTCAGCTGCTTCATGGCGGGATAGAACAGCATCGGTCCCGGTTTCGCCTTCCACTGCGCGACCCGCGCCGCGATCCCGGTATCCATCTCGCCGAGATAGGACTTCATCGGTCCGGATTTGAACGCGACCGACAGCGCGCGCCGGTGCAGGCGATGTTCCTCGAAGTCGAGCAGCATCAAGCCGCGTGGAAACAACAGCCCGAGGATCCGGCCCCAGCCATGGGTCGAGGAGAACAGCTTGGCCTGGTCGAACAGCACCAGCTCGTTGGCTTCCGGTCCGAGCAGCGTGAGGCTGGTCTCGCCGAACAGGTGGCTGCGATAGACCAGCCCGTATTTCGCCGCCGCGCGCTCGACCTGGCCCTTGGGATCGGCGAGCACGTGAAGCGTCTTGCCGATCACCGGCCAGCCCTCGTCGCCGGGAATATGCGTCAGCGAATTGCGCTTCGGCGGCGTGAAGGTGAACGCGGGGGAAGCCACACTTTGCATCGACATCGCGGTTGCTCCCGGTTGGTCCCACTCTGCCCGCCCGATCGCGGCTTCGCGAGGGACGGAATCGGCATAACCTGCACCCGAAAATAGACCTTTGTCGCAGTCAAGCAAAGGCGCATGCAGGACCCGGCGTGCTCCGTCGGGCCAAACGCGCGACCAGAGCCGAGCGCCGGCGCCTCAAGCCTTTCTTTTCGCGGCTTCCTTCTGCAGATCCGGCGCGTTGATGGTCGGAATCGCCACCCGGCCGGGGCCGGTGAGCGAAAGCGCCGCGGCGGCCTTGTCGTTTTCCATGATCTTGGCCATCACGGCCTGGCCGGCGCGTTCGAATACCGCCCGGTTCTCGATCAGGAACTTCTGCGACTCGCGCAGTTTCGCGATGTGCCCGTTGATCTCCGGCACCACGTAGCGCGCCACCATGTCCCAGCTGCGGCGGGTATTTTCCGGATTGGCCCAGTCGTGCACGAAGCCGACGATGGTGCCGACGCCGCCGGAGACTTCCATCAGGTTCTTGATGGTTTTGACCAGATCGTCGGGGGTGCCGATGGTGGAGGCCGCTGCCTCGCCGCCGGCGGTCTTCTCCACGGCGTCCTCGGGCGATGTGAACGGCTCCAGGCCGGGCCGCTGCAGGGTGCGGACATTATATTCGTTGTGCCAGCGCATCAGGCCGGGTCCCGCCTCGCGGTGCGCCTGTTCGCGGGTCTCGGCGATGTGCCAGGACAGCAGCACCCGCCAGTTGGTGCGGCTCACGGCGGTGCCGGCCTTTTTGGCGGCGTCCTCGGCAAAGCCCCATTGCGTCGGCAGCGCCATCAGGCCCTGCGTCGACATCGAGCCCAGCGAAATGATGCCGATGCCGTATTTGCCGGCCAGCGTCATGCCCGACGGCGAGATCTGCGAGGCCACCACGAACGGCATTTCCTCCTGCAGCGGCAGGATCTGCAGCGCGGCGTCGTTCATGGTGAACCAGTCGCTCTTGGCGGTGACGCGCTCCCCGTTGAACAGCCGGCGAATGATCGCGATCGCCTCGTCCTGGCGGTCGCGCTGCGTCATCGGGTCGATGCCGAGCGTGTGCGCATCGGATGCGAGCGCGCCCGGTCCGGAACCGAAGATGGCGCGGCCGCCGGTCATGTGGTCGAGCTGCACCATGCGCTGCGCGACGTTGTAGGGGTGGTGATAGGGCAGCGAAACCACGCCGGTGCCGAGCCTGATGCGCTTGGTGCGCTCGCCGGCGGCGGCCAGGAACATTTCCGGCGAGGCGATGGTTTCCCAACCCGAGGAGTGATGCTCGCCGCACCAGAATTCATCATAGCCGAGCGCGTCGAGTTGTTCGACCAGGTCGAGATCCCTGCGGAATTGCAGCATCGGATGCTCGCCGATCGGGTGATGCGGGGCGAGGAAGGCTCCGAACTTGAGGCGCGCCATGGGGGTTCTCTCCGGATTTGTTATTGTTGGATGGTTGGGTCCAAACTACGGGTCGGGGCGAGCCAAGGCAATCGCGGAAAGCCGTCACGGCTGCATGGTTGTCGTGCAGGGATGGGTGACGGGCCGCGCGACGGAATTCTGATCCCGAGCATCGTCGATGGCCGCGGCCGGGTCCCGCCAGGACCCCGACCGCCGTCAGATACAAGCGCATGTGAAATGCGGAACGGGCATTCGGAGCAAATTCTCCGCGTCCGCTCCGCGCTACCGCGTCATCCGGTTCCAGGCGTCCAGTCCGGCGATCTTGTAGGCTTCGGCCAGCGTCGGATAGTTGAAGGTGTTCTGGATGAAATAGTCGAGGGTGCCCTTGAGATTGAGCACGGCCTGGCCGATATGGATCAGCTCGGTGGCGCCCTCGCCGAGGATATGCACGCCGAGCAGGCGGCGGGTCCTGGTCGAGAAGATCATCTTCATCATGCCGCTATTGAGTCCCATGATGTGGCCGCGCGAGGTTTCGCGGAATCGCGCGACGCCGACCTCGTAGGGGATGCCGCGGGTCCGCACTTCTTCTTCGGTGAGGCCGGTGGTCGAAATCTCCGGCACCGAATAGATGCCGTAGGGAAAGAATTCGGGCGGCGCCATGGGCTCCATGCCGAGCGCATGACAGGCCGCCACCCGTCCCTGCTCCATCGAGGTCGAGGCGAGGCTCGGAAAGCCGATGACGTCGCCGGCGGCGTAGATGTGCGGCACGCTGGTTTGCAGCGTGAGGGGATCGACCCCGATGCGGCCGCGATGGTCGACGGCGATGCCGGCGGCTTCGAGGTTCAAGCGGTCGGTGGCGCCGACGCGCCCGGCCGCGAACAGCAGCATCTCGGAAACGACGTTGCGGCCGTCGGACAATCTGGTCAGGATGCTGCCGCTCTCGTTGCGCTCGATCGATTTGACGGCGGAGCCCAGTCGCAGCGCAACGTTGCGGTCGCGCAGCTCGTGCGTGAACTCCTCGATCAGCTCCTTGTCGATGAAGTCGAGGAAGGTCGGCCGCGGTTCGATCAGCGTCACTGCCACGTCGAGCGCCGAGAAGATGGTGGCGTATTCAACCCCGATCACGCCGGCGCCGATCACCGCGAGGCTGCGCGGCAGTTTTGGCAGGTCGATGATTTCGTCGCTGTCGAACACCGACTTGCCGTCGAACGGCACGTAGTCCGGCCGGAACGGCCGCGTGCCGCAGGCGATCAGGATATGGGCGGCAGACACCAGGCGGGTCTCGCCGCTGTCCGCTGTCACCTCGATCCGGTTCGGTCCGACGAAGCGGGCCTCGCCGCAGGCGGTCTTTACGGCGTTGCGGCTGAACTGATGCTCCAGCACCTCGACTTCATGATCGAGCGTCTTCTGCAGGCGTGCGATCAGGTCCACCGCGCCGATATCCTGCTTCACCCGGTAGGAGCGGCCATAGAAGCCGCGCTCGCGCCAGCCCGACAGATTGAGCACGGTTTCGCGCAGAGTCTTGGACGGGATGGTGCCGGTATGGACCGAAACGCCGCCGACCCGGCGGCCCTTCTCCACCACCAGAACCGTCCGGTTGAGCTTGGCAAACTGGATCGCGGCGCGGCGGCCGGACGGTCCCGAGCCGATCACCAGCATGTCGTAGTCGTACATCGGAAGCGGTCCCGAACTCGCGAGATGGCTGCAAGGCGCCGGCGCGCTAGCTATGCAGCAATCGGGCCAGCTGCCCAGCCGCGTGCGTGAAAGGGCGGCGCATCTGTCGCGCTGCCGACGTGGCCGCTTCCGTCACGTTCCTGCCGCCGATGCGGCCCCTGTTAAGCAACAAGCCGTTAAAAGCGGGATTGACAGCACACGGCCTTTTCATTTTGCAGTGCAGCAACTATTTGCTCCTGATGGGGTTGATAAGCCTCTCATGAAGGAGCTGCCGGTGTCCCTCGCCAACAATATCGAATTCCTGCGAAATCTGCCTAAGCTCAATGGGTTCAATGGGTTGGGAGACATTGGACGAAACCGGCGGTCCCCCGTCGACAGCCCGCTGGTGGAAACCGCTGATTTTGGCAGCAATCCGGGCGCGCTACGGATGTTCTCATTCGTTCCCGATCACCGCGCGGCGGTGCCGGCGCTGGTCGTCGTTCTGCACGGTTGCGGACAGACGGCGGCCGGCTACGATCTCGGCGCCGGCTGGTCGACCCTGGCGAGGCATTACGGTTTTGCGCTGCTGATGCCGCAGCAGCAGTCGTCCAACAACAGCAACGGGTGCTTCAACTGGTTCAATCCGGAGGACACCGCGCGCGACAGCGGCGAGGCCTGCTCGATCCGGCAGATGATCGCGCGGATGGAACTCGATGTCGGCATCGACGGCCGGCGTGTCTTTGT
>NZ_JAUYQU010000104.1 GCF_030697065.1 Bradyrhizobium sp. | reverse complement strand
GATGCGTGACGTCGAGATGTTCACGGCAATGACGGGAGACAGGAATCCGATTCACTATGATGCCGACCTGGCAGCGAAGTCTCCGTTCGGCGGACTGATCGTGCAGGGCGGCGTCACGACCGGCCTGTTGAACGCCGTCGTCGCAGAGGATCTTCCCGGGCCCGGCACCGTATTCCTCGAGACCAACTGGCGGTTCGTCAAGGCTGTACGCGTCGGAGAGACGATCACCGCCACAGTCGAGGTCGAACATGTCCGCAGCGACAAGCCTATCTGCAAGCTGGTGACGACGGTACGCAATGCCGCCGGGGACGATTGCGTTCTTGGTACCGCAACGACTTACACGATGCCGCTGCTTGATCCGCAAAATGGCGCCGCACGACAGGACAGGCCATGAGCGCGCGGGAAATCGGAGAACCGGCTGGAGCGCTTCAAGACACCGTTCTCCACTTCGTGGACGCGGTTCCGGCACGGGAATCGCCAAAGGCGGATCGAGCGGCGGCCCGAATGTCCCTGAACGCGACTTATCTCAGGCGCGTCTATTCTCGATGCACCGGCGAGGAACGAGGCACGGCGAGATCGTCGCACCTGCCGACGCCGCGCACCATCGGCCTGACGATCCTCGCGATGCTCGCGTTCGCCGCCAACTCGGTGCTCTGCCGCCTTGCGCTCGATCAAGGTTCGATCGATCCGGCGAGCTTCACTTTGGTCCGCATCGGATCCGGCGTCGTGGCGCTTTGGCTCATACTCGCTTGCACAGGGCGAACCAGCCTGATGCAGGGGTCCTGGCGGGGCGCATTCGCGCTTGTTGCCTACGCGGCCGCCTTTTCCTTCGCCTACCTCACGCTCTCCGCCGGCGCCGGCTCGTTGTTGCTGTTCGGCGCCGTGCAGGCGACAATGGTGACGACAGGCCTCGTGCGAGGCGAGCGGCTGACGGCGCCGCAATGGCTGGGGTTCGCCGTCGCGCTCGCCGGTCTGGCTGTTCTGCTGATGCCTGGCGCCGCGGCGCCGCCGATCGGCGGTGCTTTGCTCATGTTTGCCGCCGGGATCGCCTGGGGCGCATACTCTCTCATAGGTCGCGGCGCGATCGACCCACTCGCCGCCACCGCTGGAAACTTTCTGAGAGCGCTGCCGTTGGCGGCGATCCTGCTCGGGTTGACGGCTATGTTCGGCACGAAGCTCGACCAATCCGGTCTCGTCTACGCGATCGCCTCGGGAGCGGTCGCGTCGGGTCTCGGCTACACGATCTGGTACGCGGCCTTGCCCGGATTGTCCCAGGCCCGGGGAGCGTCCGTTCAAATGAGTGTGCCTGTCATCACCGCGCTTGCCGGCACCCTCGTGCTGGGGGAGACGATCACGTTGCGTCTGTCGCTCTCGTCGGCCGCCATTCTCGGCGGCATAGCCCTCGTCATCGCCAGCCGGCCGCGCGCACCGTAATCAATAATCTCACCTTGCCGCCGCTCCGCACGCGCCTTACTCGTCCATCTCAGGAACTCCTTCTCGAGTGTGTTAAGATGATGGAAGCGCCGAAAAAGTTCACTCTGGAGAAATCACAGAGGTCCGGTGCGGGTCATTCGCCAAACCCCGGGGCGTTGAGATGGGAATGAAACGTCATGCCGCCGGCCGCGCGGCCACCCCTGGGCTCGGACTTTGGCTCGCGCCGCTGGCCTGCATCGCCTTCGATCCGATTGCCCATACCATCGCGCCGCTAGTCCCGGCCCATATCGGCCGTCCCGGCTTCGTCTCCCCTGCCATGGCTCAGACGGGCACGCTCACCCAAGCGCAATCGGATGCGCTCGCCGGCTACAATCTAGCCTTGAGCAACTTCAAATCGATCCTGCGCCAGCGGCGCGCGCAGATCGATTCGAAACAACCGCTGCCCAACCTGCCGGGACAGGCGCTCTACCTCGCGCGCAACAGCACGATGAGTACCTACAAGGATCTCACCGACGTGCTTCCGTCGCGGATCGGACGGCCCAATAAATGGGGAATCCCGCCCGCCTATTTCGACGCCGACCTCGAGCCGCTGATCGACGAGTACGTGAAGATTTTCGAGGTCATGCAGGCGCCGCCCGCCAATGCGCAAAAATCAGACACGCCGTTCAAGGACGTCGTCGATCTCGGCAGGGTGATTGCGCGCGCCAAAGGTCTCGGTGCCGCGGATGCCGACGCGGCCGGCCGCATCAGCCTGGGGCTGTTTTTTGCCGAGACCAACGGCAACCAGACCATCGGCAATGCGCGCTCGAACAAATACAAGGGAAGCCTGCAAACAGGTCCGCCTGAAGCTGAAAATGGCCGCAGGAAGTGGGCCGCGATCAAGCCGTCGATCGCATCGCTCGATCCCGGCCTGAACCTTCGTGACGACAGGGAGGAGGCGCGGCTCGGCAATCTGGACCGTCGCTACAACCACTGGACCTCGGTGCGGGACGCGCTGATGAACGCGCATGCGGATATTTTCCCGCAGATCCCTGACATCGTGAAGGCGCTGCCCGATCCGATCGATCAGTTGAAACTGTTCGAACTGATCCAGATCATTCCCAGCCCGACCAAATCCGCGCTTCGGTCCGGCAACCCCATGAGCTACCGGGTTTCGGACCCCAGGATCATGGGATATCTGCGAAACAACAGCATGTTCGCCTATGGACGAGCCGACCGGGCAAGGACATCCGTGACCTTCCGCGAAATTCTCGATGCGATGTGGCTGTTCAACGCCAAATTCGAACGGGCGCTTTCGATCTTCGACGGCATCAAGAGGGGATCGAAGGGTTGAATCGGCCGGCATCCATCGGACATACTGACCATTGAAGAGCGTCATGCGCCCGCCATGCTGTCACGGGACTCGAACAGGACCACGCCGGGGGAAAGCAGGAGATGGCATCGTCAGGGGGGAAATCCGCCGTATCGCGCCCTGGCGCCTGGCGCCGGCGCTGCACCATCGTCGCCGCGATGGCCGCGATGGTTTTCCTGCCGGTCGAGGCCAGCCATGCCGGCTGGCTGTCGGATCTCTTCAAGGGCAAGTCAGATCAGGCCAAATCGTCGAAGCAGGCCACCTCGCCGAAGCCGGCCAATTCGTCAAGGCAAGCCGTCCTGGCGAGGCGCCCCGCTCCGGCGAAACGCGTTACCCCGGAGGGGCCTGCTGCCTCGCCAAGAGCCCGCAATGTCAAGCTTGCCGCGCTCGGGCCGGTCGCCTTGAGCCCGTCCACTTTCAAGCCGCCCGGACCCGGCTGCGATCCCGCGAAATTCCGGATCGTCGTGGACGTCGGACATACCGCCGAATCCGAGGGCGCGATCAGCGCCCGCAACGTCTCCGAGTTCGTCTACAATCATCGGCTTGCGCAGCGGATCGAGCAGAAATTGAAGGCCGACGGCTTTGCCGAGACCCGGTTGCTGCTGACCGAGGGCAAGGCCAGGCGGAGCCTGGTCAAGCGAGTCGCCGCGGCAAACGGACTTCAGGCACATCTCTTCCTGTCGATCCACCACGATTCCGTGCCCGACAAATTCATCGAGGAGTGGGAATTCGAGGGCAAGAAAAGCCGCTTCAGCGACCGCTTCAGCGGCTATTCCGTCTTCGTCTCCCGCCGCAATCCGGACTTCAAGACGAGCCTGTTCTTCGCCGAACTGGTCGCCAAGGAAATGAAAGCGTTCGGCCTGCGATATGCCGAGCAGTACAGCCAGCCCATCATGGGCCGGCACCAGCGCCCGTTGCTGAACAAGGAAACCGGGGTCTACCGCTACGATGAACTCGTGGTGCTGCGAACGACGCGGATGCCCGCCGTGCTGCTGGAGGCGGGCTCGATCATCAACCGGGACGAAGAACTCGCGATGGATTCGCCTGAACGCCGGGATATCATCAGCAGCGGCGTCACTTCGGCGGTCAAGCAATTCTGCGATCGGCGATGGGCCATCCTCGGGCCGGTCTGACTGAGCAGGATGGTCTCCCGATCGAGGACCCTCGACGCCGCAGGTCGACCGGGTTTGGGCTTCGCTTGCCAGGATGCGCAGGTCAATCGCCGTTACGCCCGGTCCCCGACAAATAAAGTTCGGCCCGTCATCATTGATCTCGCTCGACAATCCCCGGGATCCGCCGCTTTCGAGCGACCCAACTTGCGGGAGCGGACTAACATAAATCGGGTTCATGACTAGATCGAGCACCCGTGGCAGCGTCCTCTCGGAGCGCCCTCTTCACCTCTGCGGATCACGGCCCGACCGATCGGGCAGGAGACCGCAATGCTGTCACCAAATCACGGCACTCCCCTCGACAACAAGTTGCTGTTCGCACTGCCTCGCGACCAGATGGATTTGCTGACGCCGCACATGACGACCAGGCAACTGCCGCAGGGCCAGGTGTTGCTCGAAGCCGGCGAAGAATTCGAACACGTGTATTTCCCCCACAGCGGGATGTTGTCGCTGCTGGTGGTCCTGCGCGACGGAAAGGCCATCGAGGTCGCGACGGTGGGACGCGAGGGCGTGGTGGGGGC
The DNA here is from genome assembly GCF_030697065.1 of Bradyrhizobium sp. Taxonomy (GTDB): domain Bacteria; phylum Pseudomonadota; class Alphaproteobacteria; order Rhizobiales; family Xanthobacteraceae; genus Bradyrhizobium. The sequence goes on along the minus strand of NZ_JAUYQU010000104.1, from coordinate 28,585 downwards.
AATGGCCGGAATGGGCCTGTACAGGTCCTCGGTGCGGGTCGTCGTGCAACTGCCGATGGCCGCGACCAGGATAGCCGCAGCCCAATTCCGCAAGGCGGTGGACCATAGCGAAGCCGTTCGAGACCTCTGCATCCGCTACAATGAGGTCCTGTTGCTGCAAGCCCGCGTTACCGCCGCCTGCAACGCCGTGCATGTCGTGGAAGCGAGATTTTGCCGCTGGCTGCTGCAGTCGGCCGATCGCGCGGAAAGCGACACGGTGCAACTGACACAGGAATTCCTGGCCGAGATGCTCGGGGTGCGCCGTACCTCGGTTACCGAAGTGGCGAGCCATATCCAGAAGCTCGGGCCGATCACCTATTCGCGCGGGGTGATCAGGATCGTCGATCGCAACGCCTTGGAAAGCTTGTCCTGCGAGTGCTATCAGACCCTGCGGGGCCAATAGAAGCCGACATTCCGTCGCAGGAACGCGGGTTCCAGATAAGGAACAGCCCCCTCCCCTGATGCGAATGTATATCGTCGCCGCGTTATTATATGTCGACTCTCCGACTTACGAGGCGTTTACTGGCGGCATCACCGACCGCCCGCGGCTTTTATCGGTGACTGAGAGTGTTGTGCTCCCGCCTGATCGACACGGGAGCAAGCATGACCGAAACACAACCTCTGAACTTGACGTCGCGCGCGGCGGCACATCCGCGGTGTCCGCGATGCCAGGCCCGCGCACGCGTTCAAGGCGTGACCTCGGACCGCACGGGATTCGAGCAGTGGACGCTGAAATGCACCAAATGCGGGCACATCCACGAAGCGCAGGTTTTCGCCGACCCGATGACGTCGGAAGCACCGGCTGGTTTTCCGGCGAGCTTCGCTCGCCGACATAGGTGAAACATGGACGCCAAGCAGCCTTCGCGTTCGCACGATGTCGAAGCCAGCGCCGACGAGGCCCTGGCCGAGGCGCGAAGCCTGCCGCCGGGCCCGGAACGGATTGAAGCATTGAAGACGGCAGGCAAGCTTCGCTACGCCGCGGACGTCTACGGAATCATTTTTGCGAAGCGTGGCAGGCCCTCGAGGTGAAGGGATCGATGCGTAGCGGGGAAAGGCCACCTTTTCTTTCGGCCGATCTCTGAACGCGCATTCCCCATCGCGGGTCAGCGGACCGGAGCAAATGCCTTCGTCAATTGTACTTGGCCGACGGCAGACGCGAACGACCATCGCGGCCGGCACCCGCCGGATCGCTTGCGGGCAAGGCGCCCGCCAGTGCGCGCGCATTCAGCAGCAGCCAGATCCGGTAGATCGTCTCGTGCGGGTTTTCGGCCTGCTCGAAATGGTCGGCAAGAATGGAGCCGATTGCAGCCTCGATCGACGGAGATTTGGACGCGGACATCGCAGCCTTTCCAGGGACGTTGAAACCGATATCCAATCGCCCGCGAAGCGATTGGTTCCGGCGCAAAAACGTCGGCGCAGGCGGCACCTAACAGGGGTCTGGGCGTTGGGATGCGCACCCGATGGAGAACCCATGACGCCGTCCGCTCTCGCCGAAAATTTCCGTAATCTGATCCACAAATCCGAGTTCCCCTGTGTCGGCGCCAAATCCGCCCTCGCCAAAGGCACACTGAATATCCTGGTCGCGCGCGACATGCGTTCGAACTGGGACGACCGGCGCATCTATGACGGCATCACCGGCATCGTGCGCGATTACCGGGCCGATCGCGAACTGTTCCAGAGTTTCGCGGTCATCTTCGAGGGACCCGTGGACCTCGACGAGAAATCATTCGAGAAGTTCCTGTGGGCGCGCGCCGAAAGCCTCACCAACAAGGACGCCTGGCTGGGTCAGTCGCATGACGGGCGCGTCAGCAACGATCCCGACGATCCGCACTTCTCGCTGAGCTTCGGCGAGGAAGCATTCTTCATCGTCGGCCTGCACCCGCGCGCCAGCCGTCCGGCACGGCGTTTCGAGCGCCCCGTGCTGGTGTTCAATCTTCACGACCAGTTCGAGCAGCTGCGCGAGCAAGGCCGCTACGAGCGCATGAGAGCAAAAATCATCGAGCGCGACGTCGCGTTGGCCGGGTCTGTCAACCCGATGCTGGCAAGACACGGCACGATCTCGGAAGCGCGCCAGTACAGCGGCCGCAACGTCGCCGAGCCGGGCTGGGAATGTCCTTTCAAACCGGTGGAGCGCGCATGAACGGACCAGCGGCACTTGCGACACGCCCTGGCATCGCAACCATTCCGCCCCGCTCCGGGACGGCCTTTCGCCTGCTTCGGGGGCAGTCGCTCACGGTGATCGATCCCCGCGGCGAGCAGGTTTCGGACCTCGTCGCCTTCAGCGCCGCGGATGTCGCGGAGGCGATTTCGTCGGGCCGAAGCCTGGACTACGCCAGCAAGCTGTACCTCACTGCCGGCGACGCCATCTATTCCAACCGCAGCAGTGTCATGTTGCGCATCGTCGAGGACACGGTCGGGCGGCACGACTTCCTGCTCACGCCGTGCTCCCGCGAAACCTTCGAGATCATCTACAAGGATCCCGATCCGCACCGGGGATGCTTCGGCAATCTCGAAGCCGCGCTGGCGCCGTTCGGCATCGGTCCGGACCAGATTCCGGTGGCGTTCAACTGCTTCATGAATGTCGTGATCGAGCCGTCGACCGGCGCATTCACGGTCGAGGCCCCCTTGAGCCGGAGCGGAGACTTCATCAGGTTCCGGGCTGAAATGGATCTCGTCGTCGGCCTGACCGCCTGCTCGGCGCTGCAATCCAACAATTACGCCTTCAAGGAGATCTGCTACGCCGTGGAGTGATCTACTTCGCGGTTCTTGCCCTGGCGGGTTTTGCCTCTCCCTCCTTCTCGCGCAGCAGCGCCTCGCGCACCAGCTTGAATTCGCTGCGGTCGGCCTTGTCGACTTTCGGAAAGTGCAGATCGAGCTTTTCCAGCGCGGTGATGATGGCCGAGCCAATCACCACCCGCGCGAACCATTTGTGGTCCGCCGGCACCACGTACCAGGGCGCCTGCGGCGTCGAGGTGTGCCGGACGATATCCTGATACACCGCCATGTATCGCGGCCACAGCGCGCGTTCGGTGATGTCGCCCATCGAGAATTTCCAGTTCTTGGCGGGCTCCTCCAGCCGCCCCAGAAAGCGCTCGCGCTGCTCCTCCTTCGAGAGGTTGAGGAAGAATTTCAGCACCACCGTGCCGTTGCGCGCCAGATAGCGTTCGAACGCGGTAATGTCCTCGAACCGCTCGTGGAAGATATTTTTCGTGATCAGCTTCGGCGGCAGCTTCTGCTTCTCCAGCAGTTCCGGATGCACCCGCGTCACGAGGCATTCCTCGTAATAGGAGCGGTTGAAGATACCGATGCGGCCGCGCTGCGGCAGCGCGATCGTGGTCCGCCACATGAAATCGTGATCGAGCTCGAGGCTGCTCGGCTGCTTGAAGGAATGGACGTCGCAGCCCTGCGGGTTGATGCCCTCGAAGATGCTCTTGATCGCGCCGTCCTTGCCCGAGGCATCCATGCCCTGAAAGATCAGGAGCAGCGACCAGCGGTCCTGGGCGTAGAGCTTTTCCTGAAAGTCGTTGAGCCGCTTGCGGTTGGCGTCGAGAATGATGCCGGCGCCATCCTTGTCGAGTGCGCCCTTCTCGTTGGTCTTGTGCGACTTCAGATGGAACTGGCCCGACCCGTCGTAGCGAAACGGCGCCACGTACGGCTTCAGCTGGTCGCCGAGGGACTGGGAGGAATCGTTGCTCATGGAAACTCCGGTTGGCTGCACGGTCCAGACGGTACATGGCGCGCCGGTGCGGCGCCAGACCCGGCGTTGATGTGCGTCAAGGCATGCTTCGCCGGCATCGCTAACCTTCCAAGCTGAAATTCGCTTATCTGGATTGACGAGGCGCGGCCGTGCCGAACAGGCGAGAGCTGATGGGATTCACGCTCGGCCTCGGCGCCGGAGCAGCATTCCCGCCCACGCCGTCAGAAGCCGCTTCCATGACTTACGATCAAGCGGTGCGATCGACATGGCGGCCGCTGCAAGCGACCTCGCGGGACCGCGAACTGGTGCGCTATGCGAGCCTTGCCGCCAACAGTCACAATACGCAGCCCTGGATTTTTTCCACGGCCGGCAACGAAATTACCATCTCGCCGGATTTCCGCCGAAGGTGTCCGGCGGTCGATCCAGACGACCACCACATCTTCGCAAGCCTGGGCTGCGCGGCCGAGAACCTCTCACACGCAGCGGCGGCCCTCGGACTGCACGCGACAACGGCGCTGGTCGACGACAAGGTCATCATTGGTCTGGAGCCGGCACCGCCAGTCCGCTCGCCGCTGTTCGAAGCCATCGTCGCCCGACAGAGCACCTGCGCCAATTATGACGGCCGGCCCGTTTCGAGCGACGCACTCAGGTTGCTCGAAGCCGCCGGCCGCGAGCCCGGCACCTCGATGATAATCATGACCGAGCGGTCCAGGATATCGAACGTGGCGGACTATGTGTTGCAGGGCAATTCGGTGCAGATGCGCGACCGGGCCTTCATGGATGAGCTTCAGAGCTGGCTGCGTTTCAGCGAGGCGGATGCCGTTGCCACAATGGACGGCCTGTTCTCGGGCTCGTCCGGCAACCCCGCGATGCCGGCGTGGCTGGCAAGGCCGCTCTTGAGAATGTTCTTTACCGAAGCCGGCGAGAACAAGAAGTATCGCGAGCATATTGAAAGCTCGGCCGGTGTCGCCGTGTTCGTGTCGGAAGCCGATGACAGGACGCATTGGGTGGCCGCGGGCCGCGCTTGCCAACGCTTCGGCCTTCAGGCCACCGCGCTGGGACTGAAATACGCCTTCATCAATCAGCCGGTCGAAGTACCCGCGTTACGGAGCCAATTCGCATCCTTCCTCGGCATCGGCGATCGGCGAGCGGACATGGTCCTGCGGTTTGGAACGGGATCTGCGCTGCCACGGTCGCTGCGGCGGCCTCCGGAGCAGGTCATGCGCGAGGCTGGATGAAGGTTGCCGCTACCGATGCGATCTGGCGGAGATCGGCGGCCAGTTGATCGACGCGCTGCGGTTCGGCGTCCCAGGCGAACATGAAGCGGGCGCCGCCGCCGATGAAGGTATAGAACCTCCAGCCGCGGTCGCGCAGCGCCGCCATCCGTTGCTCCACCATCCGCACGAACACCGCATTGGCTTGAACCGGAAACATGACTTCCAGCCCGGGCAATCCGGCGATCTGTTGCTGCAGGCGCCGGGCGCAGGCGTTGCCATGCCCGGCGTTGCGCAGCCAGGCACCTGATTCCAGCATGCCGACCCAGGGCGCCGATAGAAAGCGCATCTTCGAGGCCAGCTGGCCCGCCTGCTTGCACCGGTAGTCGAAATCCTCCGCCAGCTTGCGGTTGAAGAACAGGATGGCCTCGCCGGCGGCCATGCCGTTCTTGGTGCCGCCGAAGCAGAGCACGTCGACGCCGGCGCGCCAGGTCATGTCCGCCGGACTGCAGCCCAGGCTGGCGCAGGCATTTGCAAAGCGCGCGCCGTCCATGTGGAGATTCAATCCCAGTTCGCGGCACACCGCCGAGATCGCCCGCAACTCGTCGAGCTCATAAACCTGTCCTGTCTCGGTCGGTTGCGTCACCGTCACCACGCGGGCTTTCGGAAAATGGATGTCGCTGCGGGCGGTCGCGACGGCGCGGATCGCCTCGGGCGTCAGCTTGCCGCCCTCCGACGGCGCCACCAGCAGTTTCGAGCCGTTGGAAAAGAATTCCGGGGCGCCGCATTCGTCGGTCTCGACATGCGCCGCGTCCGAGCAGATCACGCTGTGATAGGACTGGCACAGCGAGGCCAGCGCCAGCGAATTGGCCGCCGTGCCGTTGAAGGCGAAGAAAACCTCGCAGTCGGTCTCGAACAGCGTACGAAAGGCATCCGAAGCCCGGGCGGTCCACAGGTCGTCGCCATAGGCCGGCGCGTGGCCATGGTTGGCCTCTTCCATCGCCGCCCAGGCCTCCGGGCAAATTCCGGAATAATTGTCGCTGGCGAATTGCTGGGGTTCGCTGGTCATGCCGCACCGCCTCCCGGTTCATCGGTTGTGGGCTTCAGGATGCCGAAAACTGTGCTTCGATAAAGGCGGTGACGAAGCGCGGCATGGCCGCGGTGAGGTCACCGACTCCGCGCACCAGATGGATGGCACACAGTTCGGGCTGCACTTGCCCGGCGAGATTGGCCTCGATCCGCGCGCGCAGCGCTTCGCCGGATGCATCGACGTGCAGGATCCGGATCATCGCGATCGATCGCCCGGAGACCACGCAATCCCAATGCGGATCGGCGCGGTAGTCCGCCGCGGTCAGTCCGGTTTCTTCGGTGAGCTCGCGCGCCACGCTGCCGGCGATGTCGAGCGCGCCGGCGCTGATATCGTCGAGGTCAGGCGTTCCCGAGGGAAAGTAGACGCGTCCGGCATTGGCGGTATGCTGGCCCATCTCGCCGAGCACGAAGGCGCCATCGTTGCTGCGCAATGCGCCCATCCCGAAGCCGTTGAAGACCTCACGGTCCGGAAAACCCCAGTCGCGCCAGGCCAGGAATGCGGCGAAATCGGCCTCGAAATAGCTGGCGCGGAGGCCGGCCGCGGTGAAGACGGGGTCGCGACCCAGCAGGATGCGGCCGTTCCAGATCTGCGGCTTCTCGCGCTGCCTGCCGACGAAATGCGCATCAATCTCGGCGCGCCGCGCCTGCGCGAACGGCCACGGCCAGGGCTGCACCTTCAGGTCGAGCGTGGTGACGCGGTGAAAGACCGGCAGCGTCATCGCCGACGCTTACTTCGCACTGGTCCCCGTCGTCTTCCTGGCCTGCTCGACGAAGCGGTTGGTGAAGGTCTTCGCAAGATCGATATTGGCCTTGGCGACTTCGGGCGAACTCTCGCTGAACACCGCGAGCACCGCGTCCGCTCCCTTGGAATCCATCATGCCGGTCTTCGAATACATCGGAATCGTGTTCTTCAGCGCGGCGAGATAGAGTTCCTTGTTCTTGCCGACGATTTCCGGCGGCATCTTCGCCATGATCTCCTCCGGCGAATGCGCGTGGATCCAGTCCAGCGTGTTGACGATCGCATTGGTCAGGGCCTGCGCCTCCTTTTCGTGCGACTTGATCCAGGCCGCCGTCGAGTACAGCGAGCCACCGGGATACTCGCCGCCGAATACATCGAGCGTATCCTTCTGGGTGCGGGTATCGGAGAGGATGCGCAGGTCGGGATAGCTGCCCTGCAGCACGGTGACCGACGGGTCCAGCATCACGGCGGCTTCGATCTGGCCCTGCTGCATCGCCGCGACCGCGGTGGCGCCGAGACCGACGCCGATCACGGCGACATCGGACGCCGCGACGCCGTGTTTCTTCAGGAGGTATTTCAGGAAGAAGTCGGTCGAGGAACCCGGCGCGCTGACGCCGACTTTCTTGCCGGCAAGGTCCTTGATCGATTTGACTGTAGCGTTGTGCGAGGGCGACACCACGAGCACCAGTCCAGGATAGCGGTCATACACCACGAAGGATTGCATTTCCTGCTTCTTGGCCGCGAGATTGACGGTGTGGTCGAAATAGCCCGACACCACGTCGGCGCTGCCGCCAAGCACCGCCTTGAGCGCGTCCGAGCCGCCCTTGAGGTCGACCAGTTCGACGGCCAGGCCGGCCTTTTCATACTCGCCGAGCTGCCTCGCCAGTACGGTCGGCAGGTAGCACAGGCAGGAACCGCCGCCGATGGCGATCGTCACCTTCGATTGCGCCGCCGCAAGGCCCGACGTCAGCACCAGCATCATCAACGCCCCGGTCAGCCTGACCCAAATCCTGCTCATGGTATCCTCCGTGCATTCATTCGTTGCGCGCACGATAGAGCAGCGTGCGGTGCTTGAGAAGGTAGTTGTGCCTCCTCGCCGTCATTGCGAGCGAAGCGAAGCAATCCAGCTTTATCGCGCAAAGAAAGGATGGATTGCTTCGTCGCTTCGCTCCTCGCAATGACGGACAAAGACTTCAGCCGTGGCCGCCGGCGCCGTCCGGCCGCCAGACCAGCAGGCGCCGCTCGACGAAGGTCACCAGCAGGTCGATCAGGATGACGAAGGCCGACAGCACGAACATGCCGGCGAACACCGCGGCGACGTCGAACACGCCCTCGGCCTGCTGGATCAAATAGCCGAGCCCGGCCGCGGAACCCAGATATTCGCCGACCACGGCGCCGACCACGGCGAAGCCGACGGCCGTATGCAGCGACGAGAACATCCACGACAGCGCCGACGGCCAGTAGACGTGCCGCGTCAATTGCCGCTCGCTCATGCCGAGCATGCGGCCGTTGGCGAGCACGGTCGGGCTGACCTCCTTGACGCCCTGATAGACGTTGAAGAACACGATAAAGAACACCAGGGTGACCCCGAGCGCGACCTTGGACCAGATGCCGAGGCCGAGCCACAGCGTGAAGATCGGCGCCAGCACCACGCGCGGCAGCGCGTTGGCCATCTTGACATAGGGGTCGAACACCGCCGCCACCCGCGGCTGGCGGGCGAACCAGAAGCCGACCACGACGCCGGCGACCGAGCCGATGGTAAAGGCGAGCACCGACTCCCACAGCGTGATCAGCAGATGCTTCCAGATCGTGCCGCGCACGAACCAGTCGACGATCTGGCTTGCCACGTCCACCGGGTTGGAGAAGAAGAACGGCGGCAGCAGGATGCGGCCGAAGACCGGCACCGTGGTCAGGAAATGCCACAGCGCGAGGCTGACCACGGCGACCATCAGCCGGCAGAGCAGCAGGACGGGGCGGCTCATCATGCCACCTCCCCCGGCGCCAGCGTCGATTGCGCGTAGCCCTTCATCACTTCATCCTTCAGCACGCTCCAGATCTCCCGGTGCAGCGCGTGAAACTCCTTCTCCATACGGATTTCCGAGATGTCGCGCGGACGCGGCAGCGGCACCCGCCAGTCGCCGATGATGCGTGCGCCAGGACCGGCCGACATGATCACGACGCGGTCGGCCAGCGCGATCGCCTCCTCCAGGTCGTGGGTGACGAACAGCACCGCCTTGCGGTCGGCGTTCCACAGTTCCAGCAGCAGATTACCCATGATCTGTCTGGTTTGGGCGTCGAGCGGCCCGAACGGCTCGTCCATCAGGAGGATCTTGGGGTCGCGGATCAACACCTGCGCGAGGCCGACGCGCTTGCGCTGGCCACCCGACAGCATGTGCGGGTAGCGGCCGGCAAAGGCGCCGAGGCCGACCGAGGTCAGCCAGCCCTGCGCGCGGTCCAGCGCCACGGCGCGCGGCGCGCCCTTGATCTCGAGGCCGATGGCGACGTTGTCGAGCGCGGTCTTCCAGGGAAACAGCGCATCGGCCTGAAACAGGTAGCCGGCGTCGCGGTTGAGGCCGGACAATGGCTGGTCGAAGATGCGGACCGTGCCCGATGCCGGCTTGAGCAGCCCGGCGGCGACGTTGAGCAGCGTCGATTTTCCGCAGCCGGTGGGGCCGACAATGGCGACGAATTCGCCATGTTCGACCGAAAGACTGGCCTGCTCGACCGCGGTATAGACCCGGTTATCGGCCAGACGGAAGGCGACTGTGGCATCATCGAGCGCGACCGCCGTCGGCATTTTCGTATCCACCGAGTCCCCCTCCAAGTTCGGAGGATGCCTTAGCGTCTTGTGAGGACAAGTTCAACGAAGCGCGGAGACGTGGTAGGTGAGGCTTGGCGGCACTTACCCTCCCCCTGGAGGGGGAGGGTCGGCTCGCATCGCAAGATGCGAGACGGGGTGGGGTGAAAGTCTCTCAACTCGGGCACCATCCGACACGATAGACTGCCACCCCACGCCGCCGCCCCCCCGGACGATGCTGCGCATCGCCGGGTCGCGTCGACCCTCCCCCTCCAGGGGAGGACAAGTGGAACCGACCGAATGCAAATTTCACCCCTGATCGCATTCGCGCATGTCGGCAAGAGTTTTGGCGGCGGCCGCGGCACGCAAGCGGTTCGGGCGGTGGACGACGTTTCGCTCGAGATCGCCGAGGGTGAGTTCCTCGTCATCGTCGGCGGCTCCGGCTCCGGCAAGACCACGCTGCTGCGGCTGGCGAACCGGCTGATCGACGCCGACCAGGGTCAGATCACGGTCGAGGGCGATGACGTGCGCAGCGTCGATCCGATCCAGTTGCGCCGCCGCATCGGCTATGTGTTCCAGAGCGGCGGGCTGTTTCCGCATTTCAGCGTATCCGGCAATATCGGCATCACGCCGAAGCTGATCGGCACGCCGCCGGACGAAATCGCGGCACGGGTGGACGAGTTGCTCGATCTGGTGCGGCTCGACCGCGCGCTGTACCGCGACCGTTTTCCGCATGAATTGTCGGGCGGGCAGCGCCAGCGCGTCGGAGTCGCCCGCGCGCTGGCGGCAAGGCCGCGCATCGTGCTGATGGACGAGCCGTTCGGCGCGCTCGATCCCCTCACCCGCGACGCGCTGGGCGACGATTATCGCGAGTTGCACCGCAAGCTCGGGCTGACCACGGTCATGATCACCCATGACATGACCGAAGCGCTGCTGCTGGCCGACCGAATCGCCGTGATGCGCGGCGGCAAACTGCTGGCGCAGGGCACGCCGGCTCAGCTTTCCCGCAGCGAAGATCCTTACGTCGGCGAACTGCTGCGCACGCCGCGGCGGCAGGCCGAGCGGCTCAACGCCTTGCTGCCGCGGGGTAGCGCGGCGTGAGCTTTTTCTCAGACCCGCGCTGGGGCGAGGCGCTTGCGCATTTGCCGGATTATCTCGGCAATCATGTCCGCGTCTCCGTCACGGCGCTGGCGCTCGGGCTTGTGGTCAGCCTGCCGCTGGCGATTGCGGCACGCAATCATCGAGCCATACGCGGCGCGCTGCTGGGATTTGCCAGCATCGTGCAGACGGTGCCGGGACTGGCGCTGCTGGCGCTGTTCTATCCGTTGCTGCTGGCGCTGGCCGCATTGTCGCTGGCGTGGTTCGGAGCGGGTTTTTCCGCGTTCGGATTTCTTCCGGCGGTGCTGGCACTGGCGCTGTATTCGATGCTGCCGGTGCTGCGCAACACCATCACCGGCCTTGGCGGCGTCGACCCCGCGATCCGCGAGGCCGCTGAGGGAGTCGGCATGACGCCGCTTCAGTCGCTGTTCCAGGTCGAACTGCCGCTGGCGCTGCCGGTCATGATGGCCGGCATCCGCACCGCGGCGGTCTGGGTGATCGGCACCGCGACGCTGTCGACCCCGATCGGGCAGACCAGCCTCGGCAATTACATCTTCGCGGGGTTGCAGACCCAGAACTGGGTGTTCGTGCTGTTCGGCTGCCTCGCTGCCGCGATGCTGGCGCTCGCGGTCGATCAACTGCTGGCGCTGATCGAGGCGGGCATCCGCCACCGCAGCCGGCTGCGCGTGCTGGCGGGCGGCATCGGCATCGCGACGCTGGTGGCGGCCACGCTGGTGCCGCAGACGGCACGCGCGCCGTCCGGCATCATCGTCGGCGCCAAGACCTTTGCCGAGCAATATGTGCTGTCGGCCCTGGTGGCGCAGCGGCTGCGGGCGGCGGGGTTTTCCGCCGGTTCGCGCGAGGGCCTCGGCTCCAACGTGATCTTCGAGGCGCTGGCGGCCGGCGATATCGACGTCTATGTCGATTATTCCGGCACGCTGTGGGCCAACCAGTTACAGCGCGCCGATATCAGGCCGCGCGCGGAATTGCTCGCCGAACTGAAAGCCACGCTGGCGCACCGGAACATCACGCTGCTGGGCGAACTCGGCTTTGAAAACGCCTATGCGCTGGTGATGCCGCGCCGGCGCGCCGAGGCGCTGGGCATTCGCGGAATCGCCGATCTCGCTTCGCATGCCGCAACGATGTCGATGGCGGCGGACTACGAATTCTTCTCGCGGCCGGAATGGGCGGGCCTGCAGAAGGCCTATGGCCTGAAATTTCGCACGCAGCGCCAGATGCAGCCGGACTTCATGTATGCCGCGGCGGCCTCCGGCGAGGTCGACGTCATCGCCGGCTATACCAGCGACGGGCTGATCGCCAAATACGATCTGGTGGTGCTGGAAGATACCAGGCACGCGATCCCGCCCTACGACGCCATCATGCTGCTGGCGCCGAAGCGCGCCGGGGACGAGGCGCTGCGCGCGGCGCTGACGCCGCTGCTCGGCAGCATCGACATCGCCACCATGCGGGAAGCCAATCTGCGCGCCGCCGGCGGCGATGGCGCGTCGTCGCCCGATGCGGTGGCGCGCTGGCTGTGGGACAAGGTCGGGAAGCGGTAGCCGGCGGATTCGCGTTAAATCTCGCCGACGGTGATGAGGTGAAATTGCCCGTTGACCGGTGCGTTCGGCTGAGCGCGATCCAGCAACTGCTCCTCGCCCAAACCGACGGCGAGCAGCCGCTTCGGTGAAAGCTTGAAGGTGTTGACGAGCACATCGCGGACCGCGTCGGCCCTTCGCTGGCTGAGGGTCAGATTGTGATCGCGCCGGCCGCCCGACGGGGTACGGCCGACGATCAGGAATTTGTAACCCAGCAGCGACGGATGGTAGAGCGTATCGGCGATGCGCCCGAGCACCCTGTAAGAGGCGGGCAGCACCACGGCGGCGTCCGCATCGAACTGGATTTCGGCCACCAGATTCGGCAGCTTGAGCAACTCCGGCGCGGCGGCCGGCCGCTTGGCCGGCACCGGGTCGGTTCTCGATTTGATTCGGTTCGTCAATTGCTGGCGCAGACCGGCGAGATCAAGTTCCGGCTCGGTTTCGAGGCCGGAAAGCCGCGTAACCCATTCTTCCGAACTGCCCGCCGGGGCCTGCGCCTGGGCCGGCAACGCCGCGAAGCCGAGCAGCGCGACCACGAGCAAACCGACATGGCGGCGGCTGTTGCATCCCCGGCGCATCAGCGATACCCCGCTTCGATCACGGCCTTGTTGCAATTGATGCCCATGCCGCGCGGCCCCGCGATCAGACATTCCAACGCCTTGCCACGATCGGCCTTGTCGACGCCGGGGCACAATTTGGCGATGTCGCGCGCGCACAGCCGGGCCACGGCCGCGCGCGCCGTCACCCGCTTCTGGATTGCATCGAAGGCCCGGCCATAGTCGCTCTTGCACTGCGGCGACAACACATCCTGATTGCGCGACAGGCAGTCCTTGAGACGGGTCGCATCGGGATTCACGCCGCGGCAGTTGGCCTCGATATCCCGGGCGCAGCTGGCCCCCAGCAGAGCCGCCGAGTCCTCGAATTTCACGGTCTGCGCCAACGCCGGCGACCAGGCTGCGAGGGCAAGCAGGAGCAATATCGGTCGGATCAAATTCATGGTTGCATCTCATATGATGCTGGCGCCCATGGTCAAGCCTTGCGGCAGGAAAACTGCAGGGATGGAAGCGGTATCGCGACGCAGGCCCCGCGCCGGCGCACTTTGCGGGAAAAAGCCGTGGTCGATGGCAGCGCGTTTGGCCTCGCCCCGATGAACCGCGCCGGCGAATCGGCGCTTCCGAGCCGCCTTGCCTCAGGTAAAGGCCGTCGCCAGGAAGGCGGCGAGGAGGGCGCCGATCAGGGAAAATTTCACTGCGTAATAAACGCGCTTGTTCCAGGCCTTCATCCGCTTGCCCAGCAGCCGCACCTGATAGACCGAGCCGAAGATCCGGTTCAGCCAGCCGATGCGCTCGCCATCCTCGTTCTGGGTGGCGCTCTCGTTGATGATGTGGGTGGAGACCCAGCGGTTGACCGCGGTCATGGCGCGGGTGCGCAACGGACGCTCGACGTCGCAGAACAGGATGATGCGGTCGTCGCTGGTGGTATTCTCCGCGTAATGCAGATAGGTCTCGTCGAACAGCAGGCCCTTGCCCTCGTGCCAGTAGTGCGGTTCGCCGTCGATGATGATCCGGCATTCGCCGGGCGACTTCGGCACCACCAACCCCATGTGATAGCGCAGCGAGCCGGCATAGGGATCGCGGTGCTGCACCAGTTTGCCGCCGGGCGGCAGGGTGGCGAACATCGCGCCCTTGATGTTGGGGATCGAGTTCAGGAGTTCGACGGTTTTCGGGCAATTGGCCAGCGCCGAGGGCAGCGCCGCGCCGTACCATTTCAGGTAAAACCGCTTCCATCCGGTCCTGAAGAAGGAGTTGAAGCCCCAGTCGTTGTACTTGTCGGCGGCCTTGATCTGGCCCTGCGCGAACAGCACCATCGCCTCGTCGCGGATCGGCTCCCAGTTGTCGCGCAGCAGCTTGAGTTCGGGGATCGACGCCTCGTCCAGGATGGGCCGGTTCGGCACCGCCGAAAACAGGTACATCAGCACGTTATAGGGCGCCATCAGGGTGGAATGGTCGGTGAGCTGCCGCCAGAATCCGAGCCGCACCTTGCCGCGGAAATGCACGGCCAATGCCGAGCCGATGAAAGCCCAGAGTACGAGAAACTGCGGCGCGAACAGACGCATGACCATGGCAAAAAAACCCGGTAGAAAATTACGAAGAAAGCCTTCCAGTTCCAGATGATAGCAGGATTTACCGGCCGCACTCAAGGCGCCAGACGCGGACAGCGCCGGAGGTCCTGTGCAGCCGGTCAGTGCGGATTCCCGCCCTACAGTCCCCGCACCAGGCCGGCGTCGATCAGCAACCGGTTGAAGCGGCGGGCTTCCGCGCCGCCCTTGCATGCATAGAACCGCCCTTTGCAGCGCAGCATGATCTTCTTCTGCTCCGCGAACGACGGATCGAGCGGGACACCGGCGGCGTCCTGGATCACGATCGGAAGATAGGCCGCATCGAGCGTTTCGAGTGCCGACGACAGATCGGGGGGTGAGAAGTTGATGCCGTCGAGCGCGTAATAGGTCGAGAAGTAGCGCGGATCCGCGTCCATCAGGCGTTGCGCCAGCACCTTCCGGTCGATCCCGGGTTCGATCATTTTCTGCGAGATCGCCGGCTGGTGATCGCCGAACCGCAGCACCATGAAGGACTGATCCGGATAATCGCGCGCCAGCCGCGCGGTGAAATCGCGGTAGTCTTTCGCCGTCATGCGCTGGCGACGGATATATTCGTCGATCTCCGCGGTATTGCCCGGCGGCGTCCAGTCCGGCGTCAGGTCGGGCCGATAGACGCTGGTCCAGGGAAAATGATTGGCCGTGAGGTACACGAACATGAAGATCGGCGACGGCGACGGCTGCTGGCCCGCAAACACCTTCAGGGCCTGATCGAAGTAGAACTTGTCCGGCTGCATGTCCTCGCTGACGCCCATATCCGCCATGTCGATGAAATGGCCGACACCGGTGCCCTTCTGGAAGCTGCGCGCGCCGAGGAAGTTGCCGTAGGTCGGATAGAGCGAGAAGGTCTTGTAGCCGCAACGCTTCAGCGCTTGCGGCAGACCGCGCGCCACACGGCCGGCGGTGATCCTCGTGACGTAGAACTTCAGATCACCGAACGACCGCGCCGACATGCCGCTCAGCACGTTGAACTCGGTGTACCAGGTCGGGCCGCCGGTCGCCTCTGCGATCATGGTGCGCTGAATCCCGTCGATCGACTTGAAGAAGTCGGTGTACCCCTCGGGCACCTTGACGCCGGGTGCCGCGGTGACATCGAAGCTCGACTCGTCGAGCAGCATGATGATGTGCGGCCGCTTCACGCTGGTGTCGCAATCCTCGCCCGGCGGCAGCGCCGGGCGGCCGGCGGCATGGGCTCTCGGGGTCAGGCCGCCGGCGGCGGCGTCGGCCTCGATCCATCCGGTCGACGTCAGCCGCGAGACCGCCACGACGCCCGAGCGGGCGAGGTTGGAGATATGATTGACGCCCTGGAACGGCTCCCACGGCTGCTCGGGCACGGCCACCGACAGCACCGACATGAACAGCGTCGTTGCGGCGAGCACAGCCAGCGCCAGCCTGCGGCCGATGCGAAACGGATCGGCGCGCCAGATCAGCCACAACAGCGGGATTGCCAGCACCAGCGCCACGATCAATTGCGTCCGCAACCTCGGGAATACCGAGAGCAGGAACGAGAAAGTGTCGCGATCGACGATCAGGAAGTCGAGGAAGGTCAGCGAAAGCTGCAGAATGTCGAACTTGAAGCGCGACATCACGATCAGCAGGACCACCAGAGCCAGCGCCAGCGCCGCCGATACGCCCGGCCGCGGTAGCACGAGCAGGAAAAGGCAATTGATGAAGATCCATGCCAGCACCGACAGCGTGATCGCGAAGGGACCATATTCCCAGGACAGCAGGACAGCCAGCGCGGCAAGATGCAACGCGGCGACCACGCCAACGCCGGCATAGAAGCCGAGACCGCGCGGGGCAGCTCCGGACGTTTCGGTTTCGACGGAGACTGGAATGTTAGCCTCCCTTGCTAGAGATGCTTCAGGAAACCGGCATCGATCAGGAGCCGGTTGAAGCGGCGGGCTTCCGCGCCGCTCTTGCAGGCATAGAACACGCCCTTGCAGCGCATCATGATGCTCTTCTGCTCCTCGAACGAGGGATCCAGCGGAATTCCCGCGGCTTCCTGGATCACCAGCGGCAGGTACGGCGCGTCGATGGTTTCCATCACCGCGGGGCTCTTCACCGGTTCGAAGTTGATGCTGTCGATCGCATAATAGGTGGCGAAATAACGCGGGTCGTAACTCTCGAACTTCTTGCCGACGCCGGCCTCGTCGAGACCGGGATCCAGGATGTTCGACGAGAATTCCGGCTGATGATCGCCATAGCGCACGATCAGGAACGGCTGCGCCGGGAACTTCTTCTTCAGCCCCGCCACGAATGCCGAATAGTCGTCGGCGCTCATCGTCTGCCGGCGCAGATATTCATCGACTTTCGGACCGTTGCCGGGCCCCGCCCAGGACGGCGTCAGGTCGGGGCGAAACCGCTTCTCCCAGGGGAAGTGATTGGCGGCGAGGTACACGAAGATGAACTGCGGCTTCGCCGGCGCTTCCTGCGACAACAGGCTCAGGGCCTTGTCGTAGAAGAAGCGGTCGGGCTCGACGCCCCTGGCGCCGAGATCGCGCGCGTCCAGGAAGGTCTGGATCCCGGTGGTGGTGTGGAACTGGCGCGCGCTCATGAAGGCGCCATGGGCCGGATAGAGCGACGTCGTGCTGTAGCCGCAGCGGCGCAGCGCCAGCGGCAGGCCGCGCTCGACGCGGCCCGCCGCAATGCGGGTCACGAAATAGGAGAACCGGCCGAACGAGCGCGACGAGAGCCCGGCCAGCACGTTGTATTCGGTGAACCAGCTCGCACCACCGCTGCTTTCCGCCATGAAGGTGCGCGACTTGCCGTCGGACGATTTGAAGTGGCTGCCATAGCCCGGGGGGACCTTGATGCCCCTGGCCTGCCGGATGTCGAAGCTGGACTCGTCATGGATCATGATGATGTGGGGCCGCCGCCCGGTCGGAGCGCAGGATTCCTCCAGCGGCACCTTGAGGCGCCCGGCAGCAACGGCATCGGATTCCATGAAGCCGTAATTCAGGAAATCCGACACCGCGGTGACGCCCGAGCGGGAGAATTTCGACAGGTAGCCGTCGTCGTGATAGCCGCGCCAGGGGTGCTCGGGCCACGCATAGGCATATCCCACCAGCGCGGCCAGACAGGCCAGCTTGCAGACCAGCGCCGGCAGGCGGCGGATGCGGAACGGGTCGAGCCACCACAGCGCGTACATCAAGGGCAGGATGAGGGTTGTCGCGCCGATCACGGACCAGCGCAGATCGGGGAAGATCGTAAACAGGAAAGCCGCGCTGTCGCGATCGATCACCATCACGTCGACGAAGTTCGCGGTCATCTGGACGATGCCGTGCTTGAGCTGCGACAGCAGGATCAACATCACGACCAGGGTCAGCGACAGCGCGCCCGACAGCGCCGGACGCCGCAACAGCGCGATCCAGAAGAAATTCAGCAGTCCCCAGGACAACAGGAAACCGAGCCGTGCGCCAAAGTCGGATTCGGTCTGCAGCATCAGGCCGATCGCCGCCAGATGGGGCGCTGCGACGGCAAGCAGCCGCCAGAACCCTACCGCGGCCAGGCCTGCGGGGGCGACGGTGGCGACTGGACCTGGATTTGGCGCGGGCGCCATGAACGGGACGCAACTATACCCGGCACTGCCTTTGAGCCTTGGCTGGCGATGACCAGGAGACGGACGCCGCACCCGGAGCCTGCGACGTGTCATAAAAATGTAGGGGAAACGTCATGAACACGCAATGAATTTGGGGCAGCCGGCCGCGGGAGCGCCGCCGCAACCCCGGGGGGCTGCCCGGGGAGAGGCAGCAGCCGGCATCATTGCCTCCTCCCTCCCGGGAGGAGAAAAATGGGCTTCGTGCGCGCCCCGCGCTTCTGGAACACCGCTCGCTTCAGCCCGTTTGGCTTATGGACTTACCCCGGGGGTGCCGACCCGGCCTGGCCCAAGGCCCACGGAGATACCATGAAGAGCAAAGTGGTTTCCAGCAGCGCGGATCAGCGCACCATCATCGTCGTCCTCGAAACCGGCGAGGAAGCCTTTGCGACGCTGACCCGGTGCGCCAATGCGGCCGGTATTTCCGGCGCATCGCTGACGGCGATCGGCGCATTCGAGAAAGCCGTCATCGGCTGGTTCGATATCGCGACCAAAAGCTACCGGAAGATCCGGGTGGACGAACAATGCGAAGTGCTGAGCGCGCTTGGCGACATCGCCACCGGCGACGACGGCAAGGCCAGCCTGCATATTCATGTCGTGCTCGGCCTGTCGGACGGTTCGACGCGCGGCGGCCATCTGCTCGAGGGCAAGGTCCGGCCGACCCTCGAAGTCGTGCTCGAGGAGGCATCGATCGGGCTGCGCCGGCGCAAGCGGCCAGAGCTCGGAATCGCGCTGATCGATCTCGCCGACGAGGCGTAATGGATCGGAATCGAAAGGCCCCGGCGCGTGCCGGGGCCTTTTGCTGACAGCCGCTGCTGGCTCAGGCGACGACCGGGACGCCGTAATAGTCGTTCACCGCGCGCGTGCGCGACGGGTCCGACCAGTTCCAGCTGTTGTCGTTGCCGTATTTCGGCGCGCCTTCGAGCTGCTGAAGGGTGATGCCGGTAATATACCCACCCAGATTGGTGTCATATTTCAGCGACTGCCAGGGCAGCGGATAGTGATCGTCGCCGATCCCGAGGAAGCCGCCAAAGCTCAGCACCGCGTAGGAAACCTTCCCGCTGATCTTGTCGATCATGACACGCTCGATGCTTCCGATCTTTTCGCTGTCGGCGCCGTAAACCGCAGTTCCTTCGACCTTGTCGCTGCCGATCAGGGTTCCGGTCTCGCTGGATTCAATTGCCATCGCTCGTCCTCCTTTACTGTGTGTCGATGAGAAACGGCCGTGCCAAAAGTTTGTTCCGACTTCGGCTACCCGTTTGGCCGCCTCGCGATGCCTTCGATGAACAGATCGAGGATCGCCTCGGCGGTCGCCCCGGCCTCGTCCTCGGCGATGCCCCAGCGCGGAAAGTGCCCGTCGATGTTCATGCGGGCAAAACCATAGACCAGAGCGCGGCCGGCGATCTGGACCCGTTTCAGGTCTCCGCTGCGCAACTGGCCCAGCGCAAACGCGTCTGCCAGCGTGCGCTCGACCAGACCGATCAGTTCGGCATTGTCCCGCGACAGGTCGGCCGCCTTGTCATGGACGAAATACCGGCCGCTGGAGATGATCTCGAAATGGGCCGGGTTGCGCATCGCCCAGCGCAGATAGGCGAGACCGAGCGCCCGAAACCGCGCCAGCGGGTCGCTGTCGGGTACTTCGGCCAGCGCGGCCGATATCTCGGCCCGGAAACGCTGCTGCGCTTCGCCGGCAACCGCCGTCATCAGGGCGTCGCGGCTCGGAAAATGCCGGAACGGGGCGCCCGGCGAGACCCCGGCGCGACGCGCGGCCTCGCGCACGCTGACCGCTTCCGCCCCGCCCTCGCCGGCCAGTTGCAGCGCCGCCTCGATCAGCACGCGCCTGAGATCGCCATGATGATAGGGTTTCGGCGACGCAGCCGGGTTTTTGGCGGGCCGGCGTTTTGGCTTGGCGGCAACGGGCATGGCGATGACCTATACGCAAATCCTGAAAACAACCCCATGCAAAGAATGGCTGGTTGCGTTCCACCTGCTCCCATCAACATCTGGTATCACCTCATCGTGAATGTAAGCACCGCATACAAAGATTGACCTCCGCTGCGGATGAAATGTAACTAGTGATTACATTATTGTCGGAGCCAACCATGACACCATCTCATCGCCAGCACTGGTTCGACGGCTGGCGGCTGTTCGCCGTGCTGACGCTGGTGCTCGCGGCCCTGAGCGTCGGGATCGCGGGCATGCGGGGTTTTGAGGTCGACGGCGTGCGCATGGTGATCCGCTTCACCGCGCGGACCTCGCTGCTGTTGTTCTGCCTCGCCTTCAGCGCCGCGGCGCTGGCGCGGCTGTGGCCCAATGCGTGGACACGGTGGCAGCGGCGCAACCGGCGCTATCTCGGCGTGACGTTTGCGGCGTCGCACGGCATCCACGCCGTCGCCATCGCCTGTTTTGCGATGATGGATCCCGCCGGCTATGCAGCCGCCACCAACGCCGCATCCTATATCTTCGGCGGCCTCGGCTATGCCTTCATCATCGCGATGGCCGCAACCTCGTTCGACCGCACCGCGGCGGCGATCGGCCCGCGCACCTTTCGCATCCTGCATCTCGCCGGCGGCTATTATCTGCTGTTTCAGTTCACGGTGTCGTTCGGCAAGCGGATTCCCGACATGCCGCTGTACGCGCTGTTCCTGATCCCGCTGCTGGCGGTGCTGGCGCTGCGGCTGATCGCGATGGCGTCGCGGCGAACCCCGCGCACGGTTCGGGCGGGCTAACGGCCATTGCCCTGCCTCACGCCTTCGGCATCAGCCCGAGGCGCCTGGCGATGATCCTGTCGACCATGCGCCTGGGCAGCACCGATCCAATCCACTGCTGGATCGGATCCGGCGTGATCTGGTAGCGCACCCTGGGACGGGACGACGTCAGGGCGCCGGCAATGACCTCGGCGACCTTCTCCGCCGGCAGTCCGGCCTCGCCGAGTTGCAGCATGAATGTGCGCATTCGCTGCAGCGCCGGAAAGAACGGCGAATTCCGGTAAATCGAGATGTCGGCCTCCCCGGCCTTGCTCCAGATCGGCGTCTTCACCGGGCCGGGGGCGACGATGATGACGTCGATGCCGAACAGCATCATTTCGCGGCGCAGGCTTTCCGACAGCCCCTCGATCGCGTGCTTCGACGCCACATAGGGCGCCGTCATCGGCGCGCCGACCTTGCCGGAGACCGAGCTGACCATCACGATCCGCCCTTTCGGACCTTTCAGCGACGGATCGGATCCGAGCAGCGGACCGAAAGCCTGCGTGGTCAGCACGGGGCCGATGAGGTTGACCTCCATCTGGCGGCGGAATTCGCCGGCCGCGAGTTCGAGCAGCGGCCCCGCGACCGCGATCCCGGCATTGTTGACGAGGCCACCGAGCGTCGTACCGCCGAGCGCAGTGCGGACTGTTCGCGCGGCGGCCAGCACCGCAGCCTCATCGGTGACGTCGAACGACAGCGGCGTGAAATTCGCGCCGAACCCATTGGCGAGACGTTCGGCATCGGCCTGTTTGCGCACGCTGCCGAACACGCGAAAGCCGCGAGCGAGCAACAGTTTTGACGTGGCCCAGCCGATGCCGGTGGACGCACCGGTGATGACGACGGATTGCATGCTTCTCTCCTGGTCGAAGAAACCTTGTAGTTCGCACCGGGGGAGACGCAATCCGGGGATGCTGCCGCTTCACCATGTGCGACAAGTGGATGACGGCCCCGGTGTAAATTATTCAGGTGGGGTGAGCGGAATTGACCACAGGGCCGGGTTCCGAACATGACAGGTTCGGTTCCATCACCGCCACTACACTGGCATCACCGGTGACTGAGAGCCCCGCGCTCCCGCCCGATCCTGGGAGCTTCATGACCCAAATCCAGCTTATCGGCTCGTCTCCGGCTCCATTCCCGTGCCGTTTCGAATTGGCGGCAGACACGCCTTACGCCCGTGAGTTCTGCTTGTTTGAATTTCCGGGGTGTGAGGGGTGACCGAACGCCCTGCACAGCGCCAGTATGCTCAGAAATACAGAAGATCCGCTGAAAGCCACGGCCTGCCAGGCATGGCTGGCGCTCGGCCTCCGTCCGCGGATCTAGTCGTTTCCCACGACCAGCCGTGGCTGCCCGGTCGATGTTTGATCCGGGAGCGCAACCAAGTGACCGCCAGCTTGTTACGGAGACACCCCAACGGAGAAAATCCCATGCGCGTGTTCGTCCTCGCCACGATATTGCTCGCCACTTCGAGCCTCAGCTCATTCGCCCAGGAGCAAGGCAAAACGCCGGCGGCAGCGCCGCAAGCCGGGGCTCCGGCCCAAACCGACCAGGCCCCACCGGCATCCCCGGATCAAAAGGCCGACCGCGAGCAGCAGAAACCCGACAACCGCGCGATGGGGCCGGACTGGAGGATACGTCGCAGCGACAATGACCGCATGGATCGCGACGACCGCGAGAAGGGCCATGGCGGGATGATGCGCCGTAGCGACAGCGACCGCATGGACCGCGATGACCGCGAGACGAGACACGGCGGAATGATCCGCCGTAGCGACAGCGACCGCATGGACCGCGATAGCGACATCGACCGCGGACGCCTTTCGGAGGGCGGCGATCGGGACTGGGACCGGGCGGACCGGGACAGATTCTACCAGAGTTATGCCGCAGAACGGCCCCGGCGCCGCGTGAAGATTTGCGTCGAGTATGAAAATGGCGAGGAGTATTGCCGCTACAGGCCATAACGGCGACGGCAAACGATCCTGAATGGGGCGCGGGCGGATCTGCCGGCGGCTGCAATCACCCGCGCTCCCATCACCCGTGCTCCCAGAACACTTGATTTCGCGCAAAGAGCGGCTCGGGGGAAGCTGTTAGCTTTGAACATCACGTTCGCCATCCGGAGCTGACTGCGATGCGAAAAATTCCGAACCTGTCGATCTCGCCGGAGAAAGTGTTCTTCATCATCGCGAAGTCGCGCCAATCCGACGGCAACGCCGACCGGTCGGATCTGACCGCCGATCCGGGCGACGACATGCCGGAGGATCATGCCAACAGCACCGATCGCTCCGAGCTTTCCGGATTCATTCGAGGCCTGAACGTCGATGAGCAGATCGACCTCGTCGCCCTGATGTGGCTCGGCCGCGGTGACGGCGATCTCGACGGCTGGCGCGATCTGCACGCGGAGGCCTCGCGTGCCCACAACAACCGTACGGCATCCTACCTGATCGGTACGCCCATGCTGGCAGACTATCTGGAGGAAGCGCTGACGCAGTTCGGCAAGTCATTCGAGGATTTCGAAGAACATCTCTGATCGTCAACATCCAGCCGACGGCGTGAACCGGATCATCTGACCGAGACCCTTCGAAAACAGGAGCGCGCCATGATTTCGGTCTTGATCGGGGCGCCCATGATCTGCATCGGCGGCGCAACCTGCTTTTGGGCCATCGACAAGTTTGTCAACGAAGCACGCCTGGCAAATCTCCCCAAACAGCTCGTGGTGCCGATCTGCCCGGCGGCGATCCTGCAGCGGGCGCTGCCGCTGGCAGGTATCAACTCGCTGTAGCGCCTGACGCGATGCAAGATGTGGACGCAGGCTGATGAAGACGGACCTTCCATCGACTTTGCCGCCTCTGGCCGCGCACCCTCCGCCGGAAGTGGCGCAGACCCCCCCGCCTGTATTGCCTTTATTGCCGGGCGTCGCACCCAGATCCTCTGTTGCTGATGAACTCGTTGTGGCCCCGCCAGTGCGGGATTTCAATCTTGTGCGCGACCTGAAACTGTTCGGGCGTGTTCGCGCCGAGGGCGGGCGCCGAGTCGTGGCGATTTTCGCCGTTTCGACTGTCGTCACCATTGCCAACATGTTCGGGCAGGTGGAACTGAATGAGTGGAACGGCCAGTTCTTCGACGCCGTGGGCCGCAAGGATCTGTCGGGCTTCGTCCATCATCTCTGGACGTTCCTCGTCATCATTGCCGTCTTGCTGGCGCTCACGGTGGCCCAGACCTTTCTGCAGGAACGGCTGAAATTCCGGTTACGCGAGTGGATCACCCGTCACCTGCTGGTCGAGTGGCTCAAGCCGTTGCGCGTCTATCAGCTGGGCTTTGCCGGCCAGTATGGTCACAATCCGGACCAGCGCATACAGGAGGATACGCGCCTGCTCGGCGACTACAGCGCGGACCTCGGCTGCGGCATGGTCTACTCCCTGCTCCAGATCGCCGCTTTCGTGGGCGTGCTGTGGGCCTTGTCGGCGCAGGTGACCTTCCAGGTGGCGGGCCATAACATCGCCATTCCCGGTTATATGGTCTGGTGTGCGCTCGGTTATGCCCTGATCGGCTCCAGCCTGACCTGGCTGGTGGGACGGCCGCTGATCGCCCTGAATGGCGAACGATATGCGCGCGAGGCGGAGTTCCGCTTCGCTCTCGTTCGGGTCAACGAATCCGGCGAGAGCATTGCGCTGCATGGCGGTGAAAAGGACGAACAGCGGCATCTCGAGGCCGCGCTCGCGGCCGTGGTGGATACCATGCGTCGCATCTCTTCTTCGCTCGCCCACCTTACCTGGATCACCTCGGGCACCGGCTGGCTGTCGCTCGTCGTTCCTATACTGGTGGCCGCACCGGCGTATTTCGGCGGCAGCCTGACCCTTGGCGGCCTGATCATGGTGGCGGGCGCCTTTTCCCAGGTGCAGGGCGCGATGCGATGGTTCGTGGATAATTTTTCGCGGCTCGCCGACTGGCGGGCGGCGGTCCACCGGGTCGCGCGCTTTCGCGAAGCGCTCGACAACCTGCCCGCGGTCGAAGCGGGCGCGGAGGAGATCAAACGCGCGCCGCACCCCGACGGCCATCTCGCTTTCGAGGGTGTGCGCGTCCTGCTGCCGGACGGGCACATCGTTATCGACGACGCGACCGTCAGCATCGCACCGGGCGAGCGCGTGCTGATCGTCGGCGATACCGGTCGCGGAAAATCAACGCTGTTCCGCGCCGTGGCGGGTCTCTGGCCGTGGGGTTCCGGGACCATCCTCACGCCTCCACCCGGGACGATGGCGTTCCTGCCGCAGCGCCCCTACCTGCCGTTGGGCACGTTACGCAACGCCCTGAGCTATCCGAGCGCCACCGACGCTTTCCCCGATGCGGATATTCGAAAGGCGCTGGAGCGGTGCGATCTCGGCAATCTCGTTCCCAAGCTCGACCGCACGGAGCGCTGGGACAAGGAGCTTTCGCTCGGCGAACAGGAGCGCGTAGCGTTCGCGCGGCTGCTGCTCCACAAACCAGGATGGGTGTTTCTCGACGAAGCGACGGCCGCGCTCGACGAGGACAGCCAACGCCGCGTCATGCGCCTGTTCGACGACGAGCTGAAGCAGACGACCTTGTTGAGCATCGGTCACCGTCCGGATCTTGCCGTCTATCACACGCGAACGCTTCAGCTCGTTCATGGACTTGACGGTGACCGCCTCAAGCTCAAGCCGCCCCCTGCCCCACCCCCGCCGCGGCGCTGGCTGCAGCGACTCGACGATTGGTTGCTGGCCATCCGGTCATGATGCGGTCTCCGGCTTTGCATCGGCCGCGTGCGACGGTTCCAGCAAGGTTGGCTGCAGCGACGCGATCGCAATCAAGCGCAACAGTGCGACGGTTGCTCGCTTTCGCGAGCGCGGAGCCGTGCATCGATGGCCGTCGCGACATGGCAAGCTCGCTGCCAATCACAACGATCTGGATATTATCTCGGAGAACTCCCCGGCCATCTAATGCCGCAAGAGGGCGAGAAGAATGATGATCGGAATGGGGACACCTAGCATCCACAGCAGGATTCCACGACCCATGATTTCCTCCTCCGTTCCGTTCTCGCCTAACGGTCGCAGTTCCGGCATCCGTCGTATCGACGCTTGTGGCAGGAGCGGGTCGCAACTCGTTTGCGCTAAATCAACACAAGCCGTGCGCGGTTCATGAATAATGGAACACGCCCCAACAGCAAGATTCATCCTGGGGCGGGCGCATCCGGCAAATCGTGATGGGGCCTGCGCGACCATGAGCAGATCAAGCGTCGCTCTCGTCAATCTTCGGGCTGTTGTCATCATTATCGTGCTGGCATTCCATTCCGTTCTCCCTTACCTCGCCTCGCTGCCGGCCGCCGCGTATCCCTTCGACAGCCCACCTTATCTCTGGCTGGCTTTTCCGATCGTGGACAGCCAACGATGGTTCGGGTTCGACCTGTTCTGCGCCTGGCAGGACGTCAGCCTCATGAGCTTGATGTTTTTCCTCTCGGGCCTGTTCGTACCGTCGAGCCTCGCGCGCAAGGGAAGCTGGGAGTTTCTGTCGGACCGCCTGCTGCGGATCGGCCTGCCGATCGTGCTGGCCGTCATTTTTCTCGCGCCGCTCGCCTATTATCCCGCCTATCGCACGACTGCCGCTGACCCGGGCCTCGATGCCTATTGGCGGCATTGGCTGGCGCTGCCGTTCTGGCCGAGCGGGCCGCAATGGTTCCTGGGCCTGCTGCTGGCGTTCAACGTGCTGGCGGCCGCGATGCATCGTTTCGTTCCCGGATGGGACCGGGCGCTCGCCCGGCTGGTGGCCGTCGCCGGCGATGATCCGGTGCGGTTCCTTCTCGTTCTGGTGACGGTCTCCGCATTGGCCTATGTCCCCCTGGCGCTAGCCTGGTCGCCGTTCGAATGGACGAACATCGGCCCCATTTCCTTTCAGCTCAGCCGGCCGTTGCATTACCTCGTCTATTTCCTCGCCGGCGTGGCGGTCGGAACCCATGGCCTCGACCGCGGCCTGCTCGACTGCGATGGGGCATTGGCGCGGCGCTGGCCGGCATGGCTCGCCGCGGCCGTGGCCGGCTTCCTGCTCTGGGCCGCTCCGACCTCGGTGACGGTGGCGGACTGGAGCGGCGCTTCCCTGATCGCGAAACTGGCCGCCGGCATGGGCTTTGTCGTCGCCTGCGCGGCGGGCTGCCTGGGCTCGCTGGCGATCTGCCTGCGCCTGGCCCATTGGCGCGTGCGGGCGTTTGACAGCCTGTCAGCCAATGCCTACCGAATATACCTGATCCACTACGTGTTTGCCGTCTGGCTGCAATATGCGCTGCTGGGCGCCGGGTTGTTTGCGATCGGCAAGGCCGCGATCGTGTTCGGCGGCACCCTGATCATGAGCTGGAGCATCGCCGCCGCCATCGGTGGCGCGCTGCCGGTCTCGCGGCTGACTGCCACCCTGCGGGGATTACGCCGCGCGTGAAGACTGAACTGACGTCGGACGGAAAGTGATCGAGTCCCGGTAAAATGCCCCTGGTCTTCACTCTTGCATTCCGAAATCTGTTTCATGACCGGCTTCGCTTCATTGCGACGGTGATCGGGATCGTGTTCTCCATCGTTCTGGTCACCGTCCAGATGGGACTGTATCTGGGCTTCGGCCGCATGGTGACGACGATGATCGATCATGCGTCCGCCGATCTGTGGATCATGCCGCAGGGGACCAAGTGCTTCGAGGACCCCTCGCTGCTGGACACGCGCGAGCGCTATCGCGCGCTTTCGATCGGCGGCGTGGCGGATGCGACCCCCGTCGTGATCGGATTTGCCGATTGGCGAATCCCGGGCGGCGCGACCACACCGGTTTTCGTTATCGGTTCGGATCTGCGGGCCGGCGGGCTGCAACCGTGGAACCTGGTGGAAGGCCGGGTCGAGGCGCTGTCGACCCCGAACGCGGTGGCGATCGACCGGTCCTATTTCGAGCGGCTCGGCGTCACGGGGACGGGGATGGGGGCGACCGCCGAGATCCGCCAGCAACTGGTGCGGGTCGCCGCCGTCACCGACGGCATCCGTTCATTCACCACGACGCCGTTCGTTTTCATGGACGTCGATCGGGCGCGGGCCCATACCGGAGTTCCCTCCGGCAAGGCCACCTATGTTCTGGTGCGCTTGGACCCGAACGCCGACCGGGCTTCCGTCCGCCGTCAGCTGCTGTCGAACATCTCCGATGTCGAGGTTCTGACCACGGCCGAGTTTCGCGAACGCAGCCGCTCGTTCTGGCTCTTCAGCACCGGCGCCGGCGCGGCATTGTTCGCCGGAGCGTTGCTCGGGGTGATCGTCGGTACCGTCATTGTGGCCCAGACGCTCTATTCGAGCACCAAGGAGCATCTCAACGAGTTCGCCACGCTGCGCGCCATCGGCTCGTCCCGGCGCTATATCTACAAGGTGATCGTCTGCCAGGCGCTCCTCAGCGCCGTCATCGGCTTCTCTCTCGCCGCGCTGATCGGCGAGATCATCGTGGGACTGACCGCGGCCACGGCGTTGCCGATCGTCATTACCCCCGGACTGATGGTCGGGCTGTTTCTGCTCACCGTCGTGATGTGCGTCGGGTCGGCCGTTGCCGCGATCGTTCAGGTCACCCGCATCGACCCCGCCATAGTGTTCACGCGATGACCGAACCCTTGCTCGAGGCGACGGATGTGGCGAAGGTCCTTGGCAGCGGCGCCGCGAAGGTGGAGGCACTCAAGGGCGTCAGCCTGACCCTCAAGGGCGGCGAGCTGACGCTTCTGATGGGGCCTTCCGGGAGCGGCAAGACCACGCTGCTGTCCATTCTCGGATGCATGCTGACGCCGACGGAAGGAACCGTTCGCATCTGCG
>NZ_JAUYQU010000032.1 GCF_030697065.1 Bradyrhizobium sp. | reverse complement strand
TATCGATCAGGTCGCTCATCTGAGCCTGGTTCGTGTAGTAGCCCAAGGAGGTTGCTTCAAGCGCGGCCAGTTCGGCCTGCACCTTCACCTTGCCGGACTTAACCCGACCAAGCTCGGCTTCAGCTTCCGCAAATTTCCTCGCCAGAAAGTCGCTGGTTTGGTTGCCCTCCTTCAGGACGGC
This sequence comes from Bradyrhizobium sp., assembly GCF_030697065.1. Classification (GTDB taxonomy): domain Bacteria; phylum Pseudomonadota; class Alphaproteobacteria; order Rhizobiales; family Xanthobacteraceae; genus Bradyrhizobium. The sequence goes on along the minus strand of NZ_JAUYQU010000032.1, from coordinate 2,318 downwards.
AAGTAGCCTTTCCAAGTCTCCTTCGATGCTCCTCTCTCGACCGGCGAGGGATTCCAGTTGCCGAGAGAGATCATTTTGCTTGCTGTCTTGCTGTTCGGTTGACACGATCGACGCCAGATCGAGCTTCTCAACGAATGAGAGAAACATCGTCTCGAAATGGTCGTAGCGCCATCGGGCTGCGACATGACAACCGTGCTTCCGGATTGCGTTAGAGCAGACAAGATATGACTGGCCTTTGGGTGGAGCCCCCTTGTTCTGGTATTGCATGGGCGAAGCGCAGTTATCGCAGACAGCCAATTTCGAGAACAAGTTAGAAAGCCGCTTTCCCTTGGCCCCACCGCTTCCTTTCCGGTCGGCTGTCCCAGCGGTTCGGCGTTCCAGGCGCCCCCGCTGTGCTGCATAGAACTTCTCGTCGTCGATGATTCGCGGGAAATATCCCTTTCTCGGGTCACCTTCCGGGCTACGCTTCCCATTGACCATTCGGCTGGGCTGAAACTCGCCGATTACCGACTTGCTTCCGATAATCTTGTTGACGGTAGACGTCTGCCATCCCGCCTTGCCGGCAAACGTCGGTATGCCGTCGTCGTTCAGCCGGCGGACGATGGAATATGCACCTAGGCCAGCAACTGCTTCGTCGAACATCCGCCGGACGATCCGGGCACGGTCCTCGATGATCTCAAACGCTTCCCGGCCATCCAGCAACCGAAGCCAACTGGGGCAGCGAGCGGTCAGCTTCTTGGTGCCGGCTTCCTTGCGTTTGTTTTGCCAGGCTTTCGAAAGGCGGTCGCTCTTGCGGACCGATTCCTCGTTCGCCCGGCTCATTTTCGCGATGGAAATAATCAGGTCTTCGAAGCTGATCTTGCCGCTGAAGACCCGTTCGTCATCAAGGGTGACCAGGACCAAGCCGGCCTCGACAATCTCCATGAAGGGCTTCAGGGCCCTCATGGGTTCCTGTCGGCTCATGCGGTCGAATGACTCGACGAGCAGGTACGATCCCTTCTCGATCTCACCTGCCCGGACAGCCTTCAGAAACCTTCCGAAGCTCCCTGATGCGATATTTTCGCCGTCATAGCCGGAGTAACCGATGTCCTGAAGATCGAATTCCTCGACCAGCTGCAGGCCATACCTGTCAGCATACCGCTGGGAAGCCTCGCGCTGCCGACGAAGGCTATCGCCCTTCAGCTGCAGGTCGGTGGACATCCTGATGTAGGAATAGGCCTTTGTCCGGGGCAGAGCGGCGGTTTTATCCATCCCAGATCATTAAGATATTTTTATTTAATTGTCCACTATATCCTGATGATCGGTTCGCCCGGCGCGGGAAAATCGATGCTGGCGGCGCGGCTGCCCTCGATCCTGCCGCCGCTGTCGCCGTCCGAACTGCTTGAGGTGTCGATGATCGCGTCCGTCGCCGGCGAAATCCGCGACGGCGCGCTGACCGCGCGGCGGCCGTTCCGCAGCCCGCACCATTCCGCCAGCATGGCGGCGCTGACCGGCGGCGGCATGCGCGCCAAACCCGGCGAGATCTCGCTGGCGCATCAGGGCGTGCTGTTCCTCGACGAACTGCCGGAGTTCGATGCCCGCGTGCTGGATTCGCTGCGCCAGCCGATGGAGAACGGCGAGGTCGCGGTGTCGCGCGCCAACCACCGCGTCACCTACCCCGCCCGCTTCATGCTGATCGCCGCGATGAATCCGTGCCGCTGCGGCCATGCCTATGAGCCGGGCTATGCCTGCAAGCGCGGACGGGTCGACCGCTGCACGTCCGACTACCAGGCGCGCATCTCCGGCCCGCTGATGGATCGCATCGACCTGCGCATCGAGGTGCCCCAGGTCACCGCCGCCGATCTGATCCTGCCGCCGCCGGCGGAAGGCTCGGCGGAAGTGGCGGCGCGCGTCGCTGCCGCCCGCGACATCCAGCTCGCGCGCTATGCCGCCGCCGGCCTGCCCAACGTCCGCACCAATGCGGAAGCCCCGGCCTCGGTGCTGGAGCAGATCGCGCAGCCGGACGCCGCGGGCACAAAATTGCTGCGCGATGCGTCGGAGACGATGCGGCTGTCGGCGCGCGGTTATCACCGCGTACTGCGCGTCGCCCGCACGCTCGCCGACCTCGACGGATCCGACAGGATCGGCCGGCTGCATCTGGCCGAAGCGCTGTCCTATCGCGCGCTGGCGGAGGATCTGCGCAGCGCGGCGTGACGCCACAGACTCAATAAATGTCCCAGCGAACGTTTGCAGGGACGACCATGACGTGTTGAGCCCGTCAACCCCGTGGTAACGAGTTTTCTTTACACTCTGCCAACCATAAGCCGCAGCGGTTCGCG